>CACZXQ010000008.1 GCA_902785115.1 Oscillospiraceae bacterium
CAAAAAGCTGTTAAGGAATGGAACAGGCAATTTCCTGCCCTGTCCCTTCATCCGCCCTATGTCTCCGCGGAGGAAAGGATAGAACTCGAAAAATATCTCCGCAAGCAAAGAGCAAGGATAGAAGAGAGCTGTGAAAAAAGTCCCTGAGTCGCAGGGGGCGGCGGGTTTTTTGATTTTTTCACGTCCCCTCTGCCATTCACGGTTCATGAAAATTAACATTTTCCCCTGTCTGTCTGTGTTGAAATTCCCCGCGTTTGTGTTATAATGATAAATTACTGATAATAATAAGCAAATGGAGGCATAAACACATATCATGGGCAAAAAGCAGTTTAAGGCCGAGTCGAAGCGTTTGCTCGACCTGATGATCAATTCCATCTACACCAACAAGGAAATCTTCCTGCGCGAGATTCTCTCCAACGCGTCCGACGCCATCGACAAGCTCTGCTACCTTGGGCTGACCGACGATCAGGTGGGGCTCAACCGGGACGATTTCAAGATCGAGATCCTGGTGGACAAAGAGGCGCGCACCATCACCGTGCGGGACAACGGCATCGGCATGAGCATGGAGGAAGCGGAGAACAACCTCGGCGTGATCGCCAAGTCCGGCTCTTACCAGTTCAAGGGCGAGATGGAGAGCGACAAGGCCGAGGACATCTCCATCATCGGCCAGTTCGGCGTGGGCTTCTACTCCGCCTTCATGGTGGCGGACGAGGTCACGGTTCTGACCCGCAAATACGGCGAAGAGCAGGGCGTACAGTGGCAGAGTAAAGGCGCCGACGGCTACACCGTGACTCCCATCGAGAAGGACACGGTGGGCACCGACGTCATCATGCACCTCAAGGCCGACAGTGATGAGGAGATCTACGGCTCCTATCTCGAGGTCTGGAAGATCAAGGCGCTCGTGAAGAAATATTCCGACTATGTCCGCTGGCCGATCAAGATGGACGTGGAGCATCAGGAGCGCTATGAGACCGGCGAGCAGAACGACGACGGCAGCCCCAAATACGACTACCGCATGGTCACCGAGAACGAGACGCTCACCTCCATGATCCCCATCTGGCAGCGCTCCAAGAACGATGTGACCGACGATGACTGCATCGCCTGGTACAAGGAGAAAAACCGCGACCGCAAGGACCCCTGCGCCCTGGTGCGCGTGAGCGCCGAGGGTCAAGTGAGCTACAAGGCCATGCTCTTTGTCCCCGGAGAGCAGAATGAAAATGTTTTTTCCGGCGACAATAAGGGTGGGATCACGCTCTACTCCAACGGCGTGATGATCATGGAGAAGTGCGACAAGCTGCTGCACGAATATTTCGACTTTGTCAAGGGCGTGGTGGACTCCCCCGACCTCTCGCTGAACATCTCCCGCGAGATTTTGCAGCATGACCGTCAGCTTCGCATCATCGGCCAGAACCTCGAAAAGCGCATCAAGGGGGAGCTGGAAAAGCTCCTGCGGGATGACAAGCCCAAGTATGAAGAGTTCTTCCGCAACTTCGGCAACGACCTGAAGGTCGGCGTCTGCGACGAGTACGGCCGCTACAAGGATTTCCTGCGCGACCTGCTGCTGTTCTACACCTCCGAGGATCACATGGTCACGCTCAAGGAGTATGTGGAGAACATGCCCGAGAGCCAGAAGAGCATTTACTTTGCCACCTCCGCCTCCGTCAAGCAGGCGATGAACCTGCCCCAGTGCCAGGAGGTGCGCGAGCGCGGCTATGAGCTCATCTACCTCACAAGCCCGCTCGATGAGATGGTGCTCGACGCCCTGCGTGAGCAGGACGGCAAGAGCTTCTGCAACGTGGTGACCGACGACCTCGGCTTTGAGACCGAAGAGGAGAAGAAGGCCGCCGAGGAGCGCGACATCGAGAACAAGGAGCTGCTCGACTTCGTGAAGGCGTCCGTCGGTGAGGGGCTTTCCAAGGTCAAGCTCAGCCGCAAGCTCTCCACCCAGCCCTGCTGCCTCACGACCGAGGGCGGGCTCACGCTGGAGATGGAGCGCTACTTCCGCCACGGTCCCAGCGAGGAAATGCGCAAGCTGCGCGCCACCCGCGTGCTGGAATTAAACCCCGCGCACCACAGCTTCGAAGTGCTCAAGGCCGCCTTTGACAGCGACAAGGACAAGGCCGCCAAGCTCTCCCGCGTGCTCTACGCCCTGGCCGAGCTTTCCGCCGGTGTGGACGTCGAAGAGCCGAACGCGTTTGTCGAAAGCGTCGCGGAACTGTTCTGATTCGTAAGCGTACAGCCCTTGACGGGCTGTGCGCTTACGAGAAAACTTGCGCTCATCGCACACGTCGTGCGGGAGACACGCCGTGTTTGGTCGGCGCAAGGCCTCGCAAAGCTCGGCTTAGGGTGTCTTTTGATGAGGCAAAGCCCCATCAAAAACGGATTAAAATCTTCTTTCAGGAGTTTTTATGAGACCAAGACTCGGAATCTACATCCACATTCCCTTCTGCGCCAGCAAGTGCAGCTACTGCGACTTCTACTCTCTCGCGGGCTGTGACGATCTGATGCCGGCGTACCACAAGGCGCTGCTGGAGCATATTGCCGAATCCGCCCCGGGGATCAAAAACTACGAGGTGGACAGCATCTATTTCGGCGGCGGCACCCCCAGCTACTACGGGGCGGAGCGCATCGGGGAGGTCTTCGATCTCTTGAAGCGCAACGGCAACGTGCGCCTCGACGCGGAGGTCACCGTGGAGTGTAATCCCGACAGCATGAACCCCGCCATGCTCAAGGAGCTGCGGCAGGAGGGCGTAACGCGCCTTTCCATCGGCGTGCAGGCGACGAACAACGACCTCTTAAAGCTCATCGGCCGCCGCCACAACTTCCTGCAGGCACAGCAGGCCTTTGCCGACGCGCGCAGGGCGGGCTTTGACAATCTGAGCATCGACCTGATGTACGGCCTGCCCAGCCAGACCAAGAGCGACTGGGCCGAGACCCTCTCGCAGATCGTGGAGATGCACCCGGAGCATATCAGCTGCTACGGGCTCAAGCTGGAGGAAGGCACGAAGATGTTTGCCGACTACTACGGCTCCCCCATCCTACCGGATGAGGATGAGCAGGCGGACATGTATTCCTACGCCGCCGAGATGCTCTCCCGCTACGGCTACCGCCAGTACGAGATCTCCAATTTCTGCGCCCCGGGCTTTGAGTCAAAGCACAATCTCAAATACTGGAACCTGGACGACTACATGGGCTTCGGCCCCGGTGCACACTCCTGCGTGGGGAATCTGCGCTACAGCTTCGTCAAGGACTTAAAGCAGTATATCTCCCGGGTGTCCCACAAGGTCAGCATCGTGGACGAGTACGAAAAGGTGGACACGCTCGAGCGGGCGGTGGAGTATCTGATGCTCGCCATGCGCACGAGCCGCGGCGTCTCCGAGGAGGATTACCGCCGCCGCTGCCAGGCGGACTGGCAGCCCATCCTGCGCACCCTGCGCGCCTTTGCCGAGAAGGGCTGGGCGGTGGAGGAGGAAGGACGCTGGCACTTCACGGTGCCGGGCTATCTGATTTCCAACACGCTCATCGGCATCCTGCTGGAAGCCCAGGCCAACGGCCGCGCCGCCTACACCCCCTGGGTGGATCGGGCGAAGCAGGCCGAACGCAAAATCAGCCTTCCCAAGAGCGAGGACGAGCTTTTTACCGAGCTATATGAGCAGAAAGCCGGCGCACACGAGGCGTAAGCTTCAAGTTTTGAGCTTTGAGCTTCAACTCCCGCTGGGCGTAGGGGAAGCCCCGGAACACAAGGAGAAAACGTGGCTACTAACAAAGAAAAACGCAGTGGGGCGCATGTGGATCGCAGCGCGGAGCAGGCGCGGGAAGAGCGCCGCACACGGCTCGCCGCCGAGAAACGGCGGCAGGAGGCGCAGCGCACGCAACAGCGAGAGGCTGAGGAGGCCATGCGCGCCCGCAAGGCTCGCATCGCCCGCAAAAAGAGAGGCCGCCTGCTCAGACAGCTCAAGATCGCCGCGATCGTGCTGGCGATCCTGGCAGCCGTGGTGATCGGGGTCATGGTCTACACGGCCATCCGCGTCAGCGAGAGCGACACAAACTTCCCGAACGTGACCCTCAAGGGCATCGAGGTGGGCGGTCTCACCCGGGCGGAGACGCTTGAGAAGCTCAACGCTGCCGGCTGGGACGCGGATGCCGCCGAGCCCATGCGGGTGACGCTGCCGATGGGCGTGGGACTGGAGCTTGACCGGCGCAGAGCGGGCGTCGCCCTGACGGCGGAGAAGGCCGCCGACGTGGCTTACCGCTTCGGTCACACCCAGGACGCCTACCAGAATCTGCTTTGCTATCTGGGCAGCTTCTTTCACCCGACAGACGCGGCGCTGGAGACGCCTCTGCTCGATGAGGGCTATGTCCGCGCCGCGGTCGAAAAGGCCGCCGCGGCATTCGACGGGCAGGTCGCCGGCTCTTCGGAGGCCGTGGTGGATCTCGATAACGCCGAGATCCGTTCCGTCAAGGGCGCGGGCGAACTGTCGCTCAATATCAACGCCATCGTGGACGGGTTGAGCCGCGCGCTGCTCAATGGCGAGCGCAGCTTTGACTATCAGCAGATCGACGGCACGCCCACCATGCCGGACTATGACGCGCTCTTTGCCGAGCTCAACACAGAGCCGCAGGACGCCGTCTTCAAGGACGACGGGAGCTTTGAGGTCATCGATGAGGTCGTGGGCTGCAGCTTCGACGTCGCCGCCGCGAAGGCCGCCTGGGAGGCAGCGGGACTGATGCAGGAGGTCAAGATCCCTCTCGTCATTACCGAGCCCGAGATCACCGGCGACGAGCTGAGAGCTCTGCTGTTCCGGGATGTGCTGGGCTACCAGACGACGGTCTACGCCTCCAGCGGGCAAAACCGCTGCAACAACATTGAGCTTGCCGCCTCCAAGATCGACGGCTATGTGCTGATGCCGGGCGAGGTTTTCTCCTACAACGAGGCCGTGGGGCAGCGTACCCGCGAGGCGGGCTTCCTGGAGGCCGGCGCTTACGCCAGCGGTCAGGTGGTGCAGGAGGTCGGCGGCGGCATCTGCCAGTTGTCCTCCACGCTCTACTGCGCGATGATGTTTGCCAATCTTGAGACCGTGAGCCGCCAGAGCCATCAGTTCCGCGTGGACTATCTGCCCATTGCCTATGACGCGACGGTGAGCTGGCCGAACCCGGATTTCAAGTTCCGCAACAACCGCGAATATCCCATCCGCATCTGCGCCTACACCAACGAGAACAAGCAGCTCACCGTCGAGATCCAGGGCACCGACGTGGACGGCAGCTATGTGGAGCTGACGAACGAGAGCTGGATCGTCTACGATACGACCTATACCGACGTGCAGGTCGGCTGGGGCGCACGGGCGACACGCCATGTCTACGACGCAAACGGCAATGAGATCGCCACGATCAAGGAACCGTACAGCAGCTACAACAAGCACCCGGAGGATATCGCCTGGCCGCCCGAGTATTACAGCGCGCAGCAGGCCGGCGCCACCGATCAGTCCGCCGACGTCACCGACACAAGCGGCGCGATCTTCCCCGGCGTGGAAGCCTCCGGCAGCAACGCCGAAATCATCTTCGGATAACCCAATTTGAGATACAGGAGAGAAGACAGCATGGAAAAGAAAACCTTCTATATTACCACCCCGATCTATTATCCCTCGGATAAGCTGCACATCGGGCACACCTACTGCACCGTGGCGACCGACGCCATCGCCCGCTACAAGCGCCTTTGCGGCTATGACGTGATGTTTCTGACCGGCACCGACGAGCACGGTCAGAAGATCGAGGAAAAGGCCAAGGCCGCCGGGGTCACGCCCCAGCAGTTTGTGGACAAGATCGTCACCGGCGAGGGCGGCATCCTTGATCTGTGGAAGCTGATGAACATCTCCAACGACCGCTTCATCCGCACGACCGACGACTACCATGTGGAGGCCATCCAGCGCGTCTTCAAGAAGATGTACGAGAAGGGCGACATCTACAAGGGCGCCTACAAGGGCAAATACTGCACCCCCTGCGAGAGCTTCTGGACCGAGAGCCAGCTTGTGGACGGCAAATGCCCCGACTGCGGCCGCGAGGTGCACGACGCGGAGGAGGAGGCCTACTTCTTCCGTCTCTCGAAGTACGCAAAGCCCGTGCAGGAGCTGCTGGAGACCGGCACCTTTCTCGAGCCCGCCTCCCGCGTCAACGAGATGATCAACAACTTCATCAAGCCCGGTCTGGAAGACCTCTGTGTCTCCCGCACGAGCTTCACCTGGGGCATCCCGGTGGACTTTGATCCGGGTCATGTGGTCTACGTCTGGGTGGACGCGCTGTTTAACTACTGCACCGCCCTCGGCCTTCTCAACGATCGCTACCACGATTTCGACCGGTACTGGCCCGCGGACGTGCACATTGTCGGCAAGGAGATCGTCCGCTTCCACTCCATCATCTGGCCCGCCATGCTCATGAGCATGGAGCTTCCCCTGCCGAAGAAGGTCTACGGGCACGGCTGGCTCGTCATCGACGGCGGCAAGATGTCCAAGTCCAAGGGCAACGTGGTCGATCCCTATGTGCTGGCGGACAAGTTCGGCGTGGACGCGCTGCGCTTCTTCCTGCTGCGCACCTTCCCCTTCGGCTCCGACGGCAACTTCTCCAACGAGCTGCTGATCTCCACGATCAACACCGATCTTGCCAACGACCTCGGCAACCTCGTCTCCCGCACCACCGCGATGGTGGAGAAATACTTCGGTGGAAAGCTCCCTGTCGAGCGCGAGGCGGAACGTGTGGACGAAGAGCTTGTCGCCCTCATTCAGAACACCAAGGCCGCCTACGCCAGGCAGATGGACGCCTTCCAGCTCCATCTCGCGCTTGAGGAGGTCTTCAAGCTCATCCAGCGCGCCAACAAATACATCGACGAGACCGCACCCTGGGTGCTGGCTCGCAATCCGGTGCTCAAGCCCCGTCTCGCCACGGTCATGTACAACCTGCTCGAGGCCCTGCGCGTGGCGCTCGTGTGCCTCACGCCCTTTATGCCCGCAAGCTGTGAAAAGGCTTTCGAGCAGATCGACGCGGACGAAGCGGCAAGAAGCTGGGACAGGACCGGGGATTACGGTGTGCTGCCTGCGGACGTGCAGGTGCACAAGGGCGAGACCCTCTTCCCCCGCATCGACATGAATAAGATGCTCGCGGAGCTGGAAGAGGCCGAAAAGCCCGCGCCCAAGACCCCGCCCGTGCTGCCGGACGTCACGATCGACGAGTTCAGTAAGTGCGATATGCGCGTGTGCAAGGTGCTCGCCTGCGAAGCGGTAAAGAAGAGCGAAAAGCTCCTCAAGTTCCAGCTTGATGACGGCTCCGGCACACCGCGGCAGATCCTCTCCGGCATCCACAAGTTCTATGAGCCGGAGGATCTCGTGGGCAAGACCGTGGTCGCCATTCTAAACCTGCCGCCGCGCAAGATGATGGGGCAGGAGTCCAACGGCATGCTGCTCTCCGCCGTGCGTGAAATCGACGGCAAGGAGGAGCTGCACCTGCTGATGCTCGACGATTCGGTTCCCGCCGGCTCTCAGCTCTGCTGATTCAGTGGCCTGTAGGGGCGATTTACCCATAAAGGGCACAATGCACGAATCGCCCGCATCCAATCGTAGGGGCGCTTATTAAGCGCCCGCGCGGTACAATCAAATCATCCGGATATGCGTTCGGGCGAAGCCGTACAACCTGCGGCTCCGCCCGTTTTTTGCAATATGTAAGATTGTACTCCTCGTTCGCCGTAACGCCGATCATCAATCGGCACCTTTCGCTGCGGCCACCCGCCGATCATCGATCGGCGCTACGGCCACTAAAACACGCCCAGTGTTTTGAACAGCAGGCTGAAGCCAAAGAGCGTCAGCGAGCAGAGCAGGCTCGTCATCACGACGATGTTGCCCGCAAGCTCCGCGTCGCCGCCCATCTGCTGCGCCATGGTGAAGGAGGCCACCGCCGTGGGCGAGGCAAAAAGCGCCAGCAGCGCCACAAAATCCACGCCCCGGAAGCCAAGCCAAGCCGCCAGCGGAAGCGCGATCGCCGGAAAGAGAACAAGCCGCCCCAGCAGCACGGCGATCAGCTCCTTCCGATGGGCGCGAAACCCGTCAAAGCGGAAGAAGGCGCCCAGCAGAAACAGCATCAGCGGGCTTGCCACGCGGGAGAGATCGCGCACCGCCGTCTCAAACATGGTCGGCAGCCGGATTCCCAGCAGCAGGAACACCAGTCCCCCGAGCGAGCCCACGATCAAGGGGTTTTTGGCAATATCCGCCAATAGCTTGCCGAGCTTCGGCGTTTCGCCGTTATAGACCTCCAGCGTCACCACGGCGAGGATGTTGAACATCGGCACCACCACAGCGCCCAGCACCGCGACGCCGCCGAGATCGACCCCACCGGCAAGCCCCGCCGCCACCGGGAGACCGAGGATCAGGTAGTTCGTGCGGTAAAGCCCCTGGATCACCACGCCGCGGCAGCGGCGTTCCGGCACAGAGAAGTGCGCGTAGAGCCAGCTTGCCGTATACATCAGCGCGACCCCGATCACCGCAAAGGCGATCAGCTTCGGGCGGATCGCCGTGGAGAGGTCGGAGTTGTACACATTGTAAAAGCACATCACCAGTATGAACACGCGGAAGGCCACCGCGTTAAAGCGCGAAACCTCGCCCTCGCGGATGACGCCGCAGCGCTTTGCGAGATAGCCCACGCCGATCATAAAGAACACCGGCACAATGGCGTTGAGGCAGACGATCAGACCGTTCATATTTCTCCCCCGTTCGCTTGATTTATTCGAATTTTATCACAGCGGAAAGGAAATGAAAAGGCAGAATTTCTTGTAATCAAAGCCGGGGCATGGTAGAATAACTGAAAATGGATGACGGAGGCGAGGACGTGGACGAGAAGCAGGAGCTTGAGGCACAGGAGCTGGACTATGAATCCCTGCAGGAGCAGCGCTCAGACGAGCTGAGCGAGCTGCTGGAAAGCCACGAGATGAAGAAGCTGCAGCTTCAGTTGGAGGAGCTCAACGAATTTGACGTGGCGGAATTTCTCACCGAACTCGGCGACAAGCACATGCCCATGGTCTTCCGCCTGCTCTCCAAGGAGAAAGCGGCGGAGGTCTTTTCCAACCTTGAGCCGCCCGAGCAGGAGGCCATCATCAACTCGATCACCGACTCAGAGCTGGCCGGCATCGTGGAAGAGATGTATGTGGACGACGCGGTGGACATGATGGAGGAGCTGCCCGCGAACGTGGTCAAGCGCGTCATGCGCACCGCCACCGCCGAGACCCGCGCCCTCATCAACCAGTATCTGCACTACCCCGAAAACTCCGCCGGCAGCATCATGACCTCGGAGTTTGTCGATCTCAAGAAATACATGAGCGTGAAGGAATCCTTCGCCCGCATCCGCCGCATCGGCGAGGACAAGGAGACCATCTACGTCTGCTTTGTGACCGACGCTGCGCGCAAGCTTGAGGGCGTTGTGACGGTGAAGGATCTGCTGCTGGCAGACCCGGACACCGAGGTAAGCGATCTTATGGATCGCAACGTGGTCTTTGCCTCCACGACCGAGGATCAGGAGAGCGTCTCCGAGAAGTTCTCGGACTACGATTTGCTGGCGCTGCCCGTCGTGGACAAGGAAGGCCGCCTTGTCGGCATCGTCACGGTCGACGACATCATCGACGTTATGGAGCAGGAGACCACCGAGGACATCGAAAAGATGGCCGGTATGACGCCTTCCGACAAGCCCTATTCCCGCACGGGGATTTTGGAGATCTGGAAAAACCGCGTGCCCTGGCTGCTGTTTCTGATGATCTCCGCCACCTTCACGAGCGTGATTCTGACTCATTTTGAGGACATGCTCGCCGTGCAGGCGGCGCTCGTGGCCTTCATCCCCATGCTGATGGGCACCGGCGGCAACTCCGGTGCGCAGGCCTCCACCGCCGTGATCCGTTCCCTCTCCCTGGGGGACATTGAGCCGCGGGACGCTTTCGCCGTCATGTGGAAGGAGCTGCGGGTCGCCTTCATCTGCGGTCTCACGCTCTGCCTGGTAAACTTCGTGAAGATGCTGCTTTTGGACGGCATGATCCTCGGAAACGACGGTGTCACCGTCGCGGTGGCGGCAACGGTCAGCCTCTCGATCCTCTTTATCGTGATGTTCGCCAAGGTGGTGGGCAGTATGCTCCCGATCCTCGCGGAGAAGATCGGTGTCGACCCGGCGGTGATGGCAAACCCGCTCATCTCCACGCTGACCGACGCGGTGAGCCTTCTCATCTATATCTACATCGCAAAGCTGATTCTGCATATATAAGGAAGCACTCCCCCGGGAAGCGTCCTCCGTTCCGTAAAAAAGGTGATCTTTATGATAGAAATGTCCGTTTTGCTCGAAAAAATGCTGATTTTCCTGGTGCTGATGGTCATCGGCTGGCTGCTCGCCAAGAAGGGGATGCTGGACAAAAACAGCACCCGCGCCGTCAGCTCCCTCACCATCAACGTCTTCATGTGCGCGACCATTATCGGCTCCGGCCTGGGGATGGACAAGGCGCTCGGCCTCGGGGAGCTTGCGTGGCTGCTGCTTGTGGTCTGCGTGATGCAGCTTTTGGGCTACCTGATCGCCGCGATCGTGGTACATATCACGCCGGGTGAAAAAGAGCGCACACCGGTGTTTGAGCTGCTGATGAGCATGGGAAACTCCATGTTCATCGCCCTGCCCATTGTACAGTCGGTCTACGGCGCAACAGCGGCCTTCTATGTCGCTTTGAGCTGCCTGCCGTTTAACGTGCTGCTCTACACCTACGGCGTCTACCGCCTCAAGAGCGGTCAGGGTGCGGGCGGGCTTCGCGTCAGGGACATTCTCTCCGCCCCGCTGTGCGCAACGCTCCTTTCCCTGCTGATCCTGCTGCTGCGCATCCCGGTGCCGGGTGCTGTTCGCGCGCTCATCTCCGCCATGTCCGGGGCGACGATGCCGCTGAGCATGCTGGTGATCGGCGCGTCCCTCGGCTCGGTAAGTCTGCTGGACGCGTTCAAGAACGGGCGGCTCTACCTCGTCTCCGCCGTGCGGCTGCTGCTGATCCCGGTCGTCACCTGGGCGCTGCTGCGGCTGTTCGTACACAATAGCGAACTTCTGATGACCATGACCATCATCGCCGCCTGCCCCAGCGCCGTGCTGGTGACGGTGCTGAGCGTGCAGTACGGGCGCGATTCGGTCTTCTCCGCCGAGGGTACACTGCAGAACACCGCGCTCTCGATGCTGACGATCCCGCTGCTCGTGTGGCTGCTGGGACGTTGAGTTTTGTGTTTTGAGGAGGCAAGAGGATGCACATTCCATCCGGTTCCAGCCAGACGATCGAGCTGTTAAGCTTTGAGGAGGCGCTGGCGCTCTCCGGCAGAAGCGGCGGCTACGATGCCGAAAAATGGCTCTACGTCCCGGACTTTTACACCGAATACCGTTACATTCTGGGCACGCGCGGGCAGAACCCGCTCATCTGCATCGGCATCAACCCCTCCACCGCCGCGCCGGACGACCTGGACAACACCTTGAAATCCGTTGCGCGCATCGCGGAGGGCAACGGCTTTGACAGTTGGATCATGTTCAACGTCTACGCCCAGCGCGCCACCCGCCCGGACGACATGGATCGCGTCTGCAACGCGCGGCTGCACCGGGAGAACATGGCGGCCTTCCGCTTTATCCTCTCCCGCATTGCGGAAAACGGCGTGTCCCCCGCGCTCTGGGCGGCCTGGGGCACGATCATTGAGAAGCGCGATTATCTCCCCGACTGTGTGCGTGAGATGGTGCGCATCGGGCAAGCCTACGGCGGGCGCTGGCTGCGGGCGGGCAAGTGCTCGAACAAAGGCCACCCCCACCACCCGCTCTATCTGCGGAAAGACGAAAAAACCTGTGACTTTGATATTGAGGCATATCTGGAGGCGCTGAAGGCATGATCAAGCTCGCCATTATTCAGCTTCGCACGGAGCTGGAGCAATCGGAGACCATGGCGAAGGCCGAGGCCATGATCCGTAAAGCCGCGCAAAACGGCGCGGAGATCGTCGTGCTGCCGGAGATGTTCAACTGCCCCTACGACGGCGCTTACTTCCGCCGCTTTGCAAGCGAGGACACGCCGCGTGAACTTTCGCGCTGGGCAAGGGAAAATGCGGTGCTCCTCATCGGCGGCTCGACCCCGGAGCTATCAGACGGAAAGCTATACAACACCTGTTTTGTCTTCGACGAGACGGGCAGGCAGCTCGCGCGGCACCGCAAAGCCCACCTCTTTGACGTTGACCTGCCGGGGATGCGCTACCGCGAGTCGGAGAGCTTCACGCCGGGTGACGAGATCACCACCTTTGAGACCCGCTTCGGCACGATGGGCGCGGCGATCTGCTTTGACATTCGCTTTCCCGAGCTTTTTCGCGCCATGGCAAGGCGCGGCGCGCAGGTCATTTTTCTCCCCGCGCAGTTCAACCAGAAGACTGGCCCTGCTCATTGGGAGCTGAGCCTGCGCGCCCGGGCGGTGGACAACGAGTGCTTTGTCATCGGTGCCTCGGCGGCAAAATACGCGGGCTTTGCCTATGAGAGCTGGGGGCATTCGATGGCGGTCGATCCCTTCGGCACGGTGCTGGCCGCGGCGGATGACACCGAGCAGATCGTATACGCGGACATTGACCTTGACCGTATCCGTAATGTGCGGCGGCAGCTTCCCACTTTCCTGCATCTGCGGGAAGAACTGTACGAGGTGGCAACATGAGTATCCGGAATGATATTGCACAGTATGTGCCCGATAATGAGCAGGAAGCCCGGGATCAGGCTGTGATCCTGCATTTTCTCGACACGAATGACGACGCTTTTCTGCGCACGAACACGATCGCCCATATGACGGCCTCCGCCTGGGTGGTCAATCCCGCGCGCACGAAGGTGCTGATGATCTACCATAAAATCTACGATTCCTGGTCCTGGACGGGCGGCCACGCCGACGGGGACGAGGATCTGCTGGCGGTGGCGCTGCGTGAGGTACGCGAGGAGACGGGGGTTCGGCATGTCCGCCCCGTGTCGGAGGACATCTTCTCCCTCGAGGTGCTGACCGTGGACGGGCACGAGAAGCGCGGCGAATATGTGCCGAGCCATCTGCACCTGAACGTGACCTATCTCTTGGAGGCCGACGAGCACGACGCGCTGCACATCCGTGAGGAGGAAAACAGCGGCGTGCGCTGGTTTACGCTGAATGACGCGCTCAAGGCCTCCTCAGAGCCCTGGTTCGTGGAGCGGATTTATAAGAAGCTGAACGGGAAGCTAGCGGCGAGCCACTGACCACTGACCACTGTTCCGCATAGACTGGCGTGGGAGATCCTTCTCCCACGGAGGAACACCATGGACCATTTTTTCGCAGACGCCGACCCGGAGGACACTGGGAGCACCACGGGCCGGGCGGACACCAACCACCCCCTCCCAGACCGCCCAGACCGCCCCGCCCCTGCGGCGGGCACGGGCACGGCAGACCGCCCCATTTCCCGCCTCCGCCGCCCCCGCCCTGGGACTGGCGCTGACGGGATCGCAGGCGCCATGCGCTACCGGGCGGAGGAGCAGCTTGTCCCCAGCGGCGGAACGCTGCTGCTGGAAACCGGCGAAAGCTGGGGCGAGGGTCTCTCCCTCTCGGGAGACGGCGGGCTGCTGCTTACACCGGGGCGCTACGATGTGCGCTTTGTCGCGGACGGCAAGGGCGATGCGTGCGGCGCGGTCTTCTCCTTAAACGGCGCAACGCTGCCCTTCACCGCCGCGCTGCTGCCCGGCGCGGGGCGCATCGCCCTCTTGGCACTCCTCGACCTGCGCGCCGCCGCCATTTTATCCGTCGAAAACAACTGCGCGGGCATCGTGAGCTATCGCAGCGCTGTGCTTACCGCTCTTCAACTAAAATAACGCAGAAAACACCCCCGACGAAAAAGTCGGGGGTGTAATTTCTTATGTCGGTCACACGATGCGACGGGCTTCATAGCCGCGGGTCCAGTAATAGCCGTTGAGCTCGGAGATGATGACGCCGGTGGTAGAGGTTGAGGCATGGACAAAGCGGTTATTGCCGATGTAAATGCCCACATGCCCGATGTAATCCGCGCTGGAATAGAAGCAAAGCACGTCGCCGGGCTGCAGCGCGTCTTTCTCCACATGCACGCCGTTTTTCGCCTGATCGCAGGCCACGCGGTTGAGCTGATAGCCAAAGTGCTTGTACACATACTGCGTAAAGCCGGAGCAGTCAAAGCCGGTTTCGGGCGAGGTGCCGCCCCAGACGTAGCGATAGCCCACAAACTGCAGCGCGTAGTCCACGATCTGCTGCCCGGTGACACTGCCCGAGGAGACGGCGTCGCCGCTCTGGGTCGGCGTGCTCGCCTGGAAGCTGCCGGTTTTCACATACTGGCTGTACACATAGCCGGATTTGCCGTTATAGGTAACCGCCGTCCAGTCCCCGGTGCTGCCGGTGACGGTGACGCTGTTGCCATAGAAGAACTCACCGATGATGGCGGAGCTCATGGACGGGCCGGAGCGGAAGCGGACGTTGTTGCCGGTGATATAGGCGTTGCCGTTGCTCACGCTGCTCGTCGCCGTCGGCGTCTGTGTCGGCGCGGGCGCTGGGGTACTGCTGCTCGCGGGTGCGGACACACCGCCAGCCGTCATGGACGCAAGATATTCCTCGCCGAGGGTAATATAGCGGGTGCTGACAAAGCCCTCTGCCCCGTCGATACGCACGGGCGTCCAGTCCCCCGTGGCCGCGCCGGTGATCACCAGCTCCTTGCCCTTGTTATAGGTGTTGAGGATGCTGGCCGTGCCGCTCGCGGCGGAACGGAAGCAGACAAAATCGCCGTTGATGTAAGCCGTTTTGCCCACGCGGCTCGTGTCCGCCGCAGGCGCGGGCGCAGCGGTCTCGGCAGGCTGTGTCGTCTGCGTCGCGGGGAGGTAAACGGTATTGTCCCCCAGGATGATGACCGCGGTTCCCTCTTCGACCTCAGCATCCGCCGCGAGATCGCTGAACGCGGGCATGTACGTTGCGGCGGGTGTGGTACTCTGCACCGGCGTCGGCGTCGCCGTCGGCGCAGGTGTCGCCGCGGGCAGCTCCACCGTTACGGGCGCGGGAGCAGACGGCGCCGGTACGGTGGGGGATGTTCCCTCCAGGATGATGACCGCCGTCCCCTCCGCTGCGGAGGAATACGGCTCGGTGTAGGAGACCGTGGCGCTGTCGCTGCCGTAATTTACCTTGAGATAGCCCGTGGACATATAGCCGCTCTTGCCGTGATAGCTCACGCCGTACCAGGCCACGTTGGAGGTATCCGTCACCTCCACCACGGTGCCGCCGGGGATGGTATCGAGCACACGGTAGTTGATGCCGGGGCCTTCCCGCAGGTTCACCGCGTCCCCGAGAACCGTGGCGCTCTCGGCATAGGCCGTCGTCCCCGCCAAGGCAAGAATCAGCAGCAGGGCAACGAATGTGCGTAGGATTTTTTTGCGCATGGACAGATCCTTCTTTCTAAGCCGTGGACAGCATCCCCTGTCCGCATCCGCGAAAGACTCCTCGGATGCCGGCGTTATCTGGAGGACAGTGCGCGATCAAGCCACACCGCTGCAACATCCATCGCGGCGTACAGGCTCTCCTTCTCGCTCTTTTTGACCACGCGATCCCGGCTCTTGATGGAGGGATCGGTCATCTGAAGCTGAACGGAAACCCGGGTGGCGATATCCAGATCGCCCTCTTTTTTGCTGTCGAGAACCTGCATCATGATGATGTACTTGTCCGCAAAGCTGCCGTAATAAATGATGTTGTCCTTCCTTTGGAGAGGATGACCCTTATACTCCAATGTCTTTGCCAAAAGTAGCACCTCCAGTTTTGTAATCAAAATGTAACACAATGAATGAATTTTGTCAACAGGGAATTCATGGTAAAACAGGGTTTTTGTGGGGAATTTTACCGGGATTTGAGGATTTTTTTGCGTGAAAGGGTGGACACGCCCTCAAATCCCGGCGTTTTTGCCTAACCAAACACGATGGATGCGTTGCCGTCGCCGGTGTCGCCGCCGATGCTGTAACCGCCGCCGTTGTTCTCGGGGAGCGTGACGGTGGCGCCGCCGTTGTTGCCGGGGTTCACGGTGATGTCGCTGTTGCCGTTGTTGATGGTGATGCCGTTGTTTGCCGTGCCGCCGTTTTCGATGGTGACAGCGTTGCCGTTATCGTCCACGACGACGGTGGTGCCGCCGCTTTCGCCGGTGTTGAAGTACTCGTTCTCCTGGAAGTTGCGCAGGAAGATCCCGGTGTCGGGCGCGAGATAGGGATAGGTGAAATCGCGCCACGCCAGCCCCTCATGCACAGGCGCCATGACCTTGCGCCAGAGCTGCGCGGCGGGGTTGCCATTGAGGTTGATGCGCTCCGGTGTGTCAAAGCCCGTCCAGACCACCGCCACATAGTAGGGCGTGCAGCCGGCAAACCACCGGTCTTTATAGTCGCCGGAGGTGCCGGTCTTGCCCGCGACGGGCATGCTGTAAAGCCGTGCCTCCTGGCCGGTGCCTTCCTCGACGCCTTTCTTCATCATCCAGGTCATGCAGTAGGCCGTGTTGGGTGCGAAGGCCTGGCTGGTCTTGGGCTCGTTATTGAGCACGACGTTGCCGCGGGAGTCGGTGACCATGGTGTAGGTGCGGCTTTCGGTAAAGACGCCGTCGTTGACCAGCGCACAGTAGGCCGCCGCCATCTCCCGCACGGAGACGCCGTTGGTGAGCTGCCCCAGCGCCATGGGCGAATAGGACGCGTCGTCGGGAACGAGGCTCGTAAAGCCCAGTCGCTCGGTCAGGTAATTGTATGCGACCTGGGGCGTGAGCTTGTCGATGATCTGCGCCGCGACGGTGTTGAGCGACCACTTGAGCGCGGTGTAGATCGTGACGAGGCCATAGTTTTCATAGCTATCATTGTGGGGATACCAGTCCGTGCCGCTCAGGTGGAGATTGGGCGAATCGTTCACCATGGTGTCCGGCGTGATGAGCCCCTCGTTGATCGCGGGGGCGTAGGACGCCAGGGGCTTGATGGACGAACCGGGCGAGCGTGTCGCGCCGCCGTAGTCAAAGCCGTTCACCGACACGGGCACCGCGCGGTTGAGTTCAAAGCTGCGGGTCTTGGTGCCGACGCCGCCCTCCAGCGCGAGGATGCGCCCGTCATAGGGGGACATGATGACGATGGCGCTCTGCAGCTGCTGAGCGCTGCCGGTATAGGGCAGGTTCGAGGTGTCCTGATAGATCGAGTCCGCGATGGCCTGGATGTTCGCGTCCTGGCAGCAATAGATCTGGTAGCCGCCGTTGAAGAGCAGGGTGCGCGCCGCCTGCTGGCTGATGCCCTTGGCCGCCATCAGATCGCGCATCACGTCGTAGATGACCACTTCTTCATAGTACGAGTAGACCGTGCCGGTATTCTGCGTGCCGGGGCTGTAGGTGAAGTGCAGCTCCTCCGCCACCGCGTCCTGCCAGGTCTGGTAGTCAATGTAGCCCTGCTCGTACATCTCGCGCAGGATGATCTCCTGCCGCTGCTTGTTGTTGTCCTCGTTATAGAAGGGGTCGTAGTAGGTGGGCATGTTGGTGATGCCCACGATGGCGGCGGATTCCGCCAGCGTCAGCTCCGACACGTCCTTGCCGAAATAGGTTCTCGCCGCGGCCTGCACGCCGTAGCAGCCCTCTCCGAAGTACACGGCGTTGAGATAATGCTCCATGATCTCCTGCTTGTTGTACTTCTTCTCCAGCTCCAGTGCGCCGAAGATCTCCGACAGCTTGCGCTGGATGGTGATCTCGTCCTTGCCGGTCAGGTTCTTGATGAGCTGCTGCGTGATGGTCGAGCCGCCGGAGCCGGTCTCCATGCGGGCAAACATCTCCACAAAGGCGCCGGAGGTGCGGTACCAGTCCACGCCCTTGTGATCGTAGAAGCGCTTGTCCTCAATGGCGACGAGCGCATGCTGCATATGCTCGGGGATGTCTTCAATATCCACCCAGATGCGTTTGTATTTCCCGGCGAGCGTTTTGAGCTGCTGCCACTCCCCGGCGGAATTCTGGTACCAGATGGTGCTGGACTCCGAAAGCTGAAAATCCTCCAGCGAGAGATCCATGCTCGGCGTCAGGAAGTTTTTCACATAATAGGCAAAGATGCAGGCAAACAGCAGCCCCGCGATCAGCAGCACCAGCAGGATCGAGCCGAAGACCTTAAAAACCGCAGCAACGACGGACGAGGTGAGATCCACGGTAACGCCCGCGGCCTTCAAGGCCATCCGCAATCCCTTCGGGGGATGCTTGCTGTTTTTTTCCTTCATAGGCTGTGAAACACCTCCTTTGCATCCATAATCAATAAAGTAGAAACAGTATAACACATTCTGTCAACCATTGGGGGCAAAATTAGGAAAATTTAAGAACCATTTACAAATCGCCCGCTCCCCTCTGAGAATATTTTCCCAAGAAACAGGAAAAATATCACAAAAACAAAAAACGGAGGATCGGAATATGGGAATGCGACTGCGCATTGCGCTTTTGATGCTGCTTGCGGCAGCGGCGGCTTTTACCGGTGCGGAGGCCTGGCGGGGACTGCGGACGTCGGAAAATCAGAACCTGCCCCACGAAATCTACGACAGCTACGCCGCCCGCGCCGAGGGGGCGATCTGTTTTCTGCGGGAAAGCGACGGCTATGTAGCCGTATACGAGACCGCCCGCAGCCGTCAGCCGCTGCGCGTGACGGGCATCGAGCTCAGTTGTCTGCGCAATGCCGACCGCGCCATGGTGCAGGCCGGGATCCCGGTGCTGTCACGGCAGGAGCTTCTGCTCTTGCTGGAAGACCTTGGGTCATAAGCGGATGCTTCAAAAATTGATAGCTCCCGATTGATAGTTTGATATTGATTTCTTGCCGATCTTGGGTTACAATAGGAGCAGTTAGGAACAGGAGGCTTCGGATATGAGCGAGGAATTCGGCAGCGATTTCATCACCATCGTCGATGACGACGGCCAGGAGTTTGAGCTTGAGGTGCTGGACACCATGGATTATAACGGGGAGACCTATATGGCTTTTCTGCCCGCTGACATGGATGAGAACGACCCGGATTACGGCATCATTATTCTGCGCGCCATTCTGGACGAAAACGGGGACGAGGTTTACGAGTCCATTGACGATGAGGCGCAGCTCCAGGATGTGTACGAGCATTTCATGGTTCTGCTCTTCGACGACGAGGAAGAGGAATAAGTGTCCTCTGCCCGGCATAAACTGATTACAAAGTTCTGCGGTGTGCGTGTATGCCTCTCGGGGCATGGCGGCTCATTAAACCCACATCTCTTATAAGGGATGCCGATTTGAATCTGCGGATTGCAGGCCTCCCGACTCCATGTCGGACGTTGGAAGCAGCGAAACAGAGCTTAGGCGACCCACCTGCCCTTTCGTGCAGGTTATAATTGGGCCGGCACGGCATACGCGGACTGCTCCCCCGGGGAAACCCGGGGGAGTTTTTACTTCAACGGAGTCCCCTTTGGGGGACTCCGTTGATTCTGCTCACGCTCATCGCACGAGGCGCTTGTGGAAGACACGCCTCGTTTGGTCGGCGCGAGGCCTCGCGATGCTCGGCTCAGGGTGTTTTTCCCGAGGCAGAGCCCCGGCAAAAACGGATTGGAATTTGCGTACTAAACTGACCACTGGCCACTATTTTCGCCTGCGGCTCACAGTATCGGCAAGGGCGAGGATGGCCTCGCGGGTGAGGGGTTTTTCCTCTTCCTCCTCGGGTTCTTCCTCGATCTGTTCCTCGATTGCCAGGGCTTCCTCCGCGCGGCGCTTTTTTTCGCGGCGGGCAAAGCTCCCGGCAGCGGCGCCGATCACGGCGAGGACGCCGAGGGCGTGGACAAGCGCCTCCACGCGGCTGTACTCCGCCCAGAAAAGCGGCAGCAACAGGTCGAGCGCCGCCAGCGCCGCGCCGCCGATCAGTACACCCGAGACCGTGCGCTTCGTGAAGATTTTTTTCAGCGGCAGATCAGGAAACAGGGTCTTGACCGTGACGGCGGTACCCAGCAACAGCGCCGCGAGCGCAAGCAGCCAGGCCAGCGCCTTTGCCGCGACCGCGCCGAGAAAGCTTCCGAACAGCGCGGCAGCCCCGGTAAACACCAGCCAGCACACAAGCGCGCAGAGCGGGATCGCCAGCAGCTTCACCGCAAGCGGCAGCTTTTGCACTTTGCGGCGTTCGTCGTCCCAGGTCTCGGGCTCCTCAACGGGGACAGGCTCCGCGCTCTCGCCGCCGCCCTCGTCACCGTCGTCGCCGCTGCCGTCGAGATCGTCCTCGTCATCCTCGGCGTAGACGATCTGCGGCGTCAGATCCTGCTCCTCGGGCATGAGCGCCGGGGACTGGAAGATACCCCCCACCAGCACGCTCGCGGAGGTTACGAGCGCGACGGCTCCCGTCTTGAGCCGCCGACGCAGATCCCGCGCTGATTTTTTCTGTTCTTCCGTGTCCATAGAACGATCAGGCTCCCGTCACCGTTACGTCCTTCAGGAGCGTCAGCGCCGGGATGCGCATGTTGTCATGCTGCGCGGTGTCGCGGCTCATATACAGTTCGCCCACAAAATCGTCCATCGAGCCGGAAAGAGAACCGCCGGAGACCGGGATCACCGTCTCCCCGTCGTGCCAGTAGGCCAGCCGGATCTCCCCGAAGATGTCGCCGGTCATGGCGTCCACCTGGAAATCAGAAAACTCCACGACCTCGAGATACTGCCCCGCGCGAAGCCCCGCCTCGCTCTGCGTGCCGCCGGAAACGGCGATATTGGTCGGGAGGAAGGAATCCTCCAGTCCCAGATAGCTTGCGAACATACGAGCGCCGAGGTAGTGTCTGGCAACGCCGTCCTCGATCATAACGGTGTCGCGGATTTGGGCGCCTTCGGCGTCAAAGCGGTGGTTTGCAGAGGAATTTTTCAGCTCCCGCAGGGCGGTGACGGTGACCTTATCGCCGTGCACGTCCTCGCAGACGGGCTTACCAAGCTCCCAGGGGCTGATTTTGCGGTAGACCATCTGCGCGTCCATGCGCGAGACAAAATAGCGGTAGATCGCGCAGGCGTCCGCGCCGGAAAAGAGCACGTTGTACTTCCCCGTGATCGGCGTCGGCACGGTGTTCAGGCGGTCGCGCCCGTACTGCATGGTCTTTTCCAGATCGCGTCGAAGCGCCTCGGCGTCACAGCTCCCGCTCTTATAGTTGCGGTAAAGCTCGATCTCGTGTCCGTCGCGGCGGGCGTTGATGACCACCTCGATCATGCTGGAGGGGTAGCGCTCGGTCTCGTCGATGCCTGTGGAGGTGATGAGACGGCGTGTCACGTCGGTGACGAAGATCTCATAGCTGTTCACGTCCTCGGTGGGCGTCTCGGGAAGCTCCGCCATGGCGCGCAGAAAATCGCCGGAGATCGCGGCAAGGTCGCTCGCCTCCCCCGTGTCCGCCGCTTCGCCCGCGGGCGGGACAAGCGTGTAGGGCTTGTTTTTCACAAGGCTTGCCCGGTAAGCCAGATCGCGCACCAGCGCCTCGGTCTCGGACGCCGTGGCGGTCGGGGCGATCTCCGCCGAGGCGAAGCCCAGGCCGTCCCCCACGAGCTGATAGACCTTGACCGTGATATGCTCCACGTTCTTGGCGCGGTGCTGATCCAGCGCGTGGCGGATGAAATAAAACTCCCAGCCCTGCTTCTTCACATCGCTGACTTCCCAGCCGTACACGCCGGAAGCCTTCAGAATATTGACGATCGTATTGAGCATTATCCGAGCCTCGCTTTCGTTTTCATGTAGGGGCCGCCGTCCGCGACCTTGACCCACTCCTTATAGCCCTTGCCGCAGCCGCCGGAGCCGAAAACCTCCCGGTCGGGCGAGAGCATGGAGATGTTGCCCAGCAGATCGGGCACATAGCCGGTCATGATGATCGGCGCGACCACCTTGCCGGTGAGCCTGCCGCTTTTGATCTCACGGCCCATCTTGATGATGCACTGGATGCCCCAGTGCTTGGGGTCTTCCATGCCGCTCTCCATGCCCTCGAGCAGGTAGCCGTTTTCAATGGAGGCGATCATGTCCTCGAGGCTGTCCGTGCCGGAGTCGATCATGGTGTTGGTCATGCGGGTGTAGACCTTATGCTCAAAGTTCTCGCGCTTGCCGTTGCCGGTGGGCTGCACGCCGAGGCGCAGAGCGCTCAGCGCGTCGCAGATGCCAGTTTTGAGGATGCCGTGGTCGATCTCGGTCACGTCCCCGGCGAGGGTGCCCTCATCGTCAAAGGCGTAGGAGGTCACGTCCTCGGCGCAGAGCGCGCCCTCATGCATACTGCAGAGATCGCTGCCCACGCGCTTGCCGATGTATTCCGCGCCGAGGGCGCGGTTTTTGACAAACATATCCATCTCCACGCCGTGGCCGAAGGCCTCATGGGCAATGAGCCCCGTGACCTCGGGAGAAGTGATGATCTCGTACTCGCCCGGCTCGATGCGCCCGGCGTTCAAAAGCTCCTCACCGGCCTTGACGACCTTCTCCAGCTTCTCCTCGATGCGGTCGAAAAGTTCCGGGCCGCAGAGGCCGGACACACTGTCATAAGCCACCTGGGTGTTGCCCTCTCGGCTCAAAACCAGGGCAAGGCTGCCCTCGCTGTACACATAGCTCTGGCAGAGATCGCGCTTTTCGGTCAAAAACATCTTGCAGATATGCGTAGACTGGGCGGACACCATGCAGTCCAGCGCGTTTTCATGCAGGCGCATCCCCTTGTCGGAGACAGCGCTCAGCTTCTCGACCAGCGCCTTCACGTCCGTCTGCTCGGGAAGCTCCCTGGTCTCCTTCTCGACAAAAAGCGTCTGCTCCTCGTCAGGGCGGATCGGGGTGTCATAGCCCTTGACGCCCGCCGCCGCGAGCACCGCAAGCTGCGCGTTCAGCGCCGCGCAAAGCTCCTCCGCCTTGGCGGCGGGGTTCGTGGGGTCAAAGTCATTGAAGGCGTACTCAGCGTACTGCCCGTTCTTGTACACGCGCACGACCACGCCGCGCTCGGTGGTCATGGTTTGGCTGGAGACGCTCTTGGCGCGTTGGGAGATGCGCAGCGCCAGCCCCTTCGAGTCCGTCGCCAGCGCGCTCACATAGTCATACTCCTGCCGCAGAAGCCCGATCAGCTCCTTGAGAGCGGGCTTAATTTGCAGCAGATAAGGTGAAAAAGCTGCTTTCATTGGTTCTCCTTTCGTCAGTTCGATAAGTCTACTATAGCAGAAAACCCGCGATCTGTCCACTTTCCTTAGTAAATAACGAAAAGAGAATAGTGAACAGTTAAGGTCTCCCCTACGGGGACGAATTATAACCATTCACTATCATCTATTATTTATTCACTTTTTCCCGGCTGCTTCCACGGCGGCGAGCTTACGCTCGCGGCGGCGGAGGACTTCCTCGCTCTTGGGCTGGATGTCGCCGGCCTGCGTGAGCGCCCACTTGGTCATCAGGGGGCCGACCAACTCATAGACCAGCACCGCAAAGAGCACGATGTTGCGGATCATCTTGCCGTCACCGGGCAGGCTCGACGCGGTCACGCACATCCCCAGCGCCACGCCCGCCTGCGGCAGCAGCGTAATGCCCAGGTACTTGACCACGTTGTGGTCACAGCCCACCAGCTTTGCCGACTCCCGCGCGCCGTAATACTTGCCCAGCGAACGCGAGACAATGTAGATCACGCCCACCAGCACCGAGCTTGCCTTGGCAAAGACGCCCAGCTCCAGCTCCGCGCCGGAGAGGACGAAGAACAGCACCAGCAGCGGCGCCGTCCAGCGGTCGGCGTTTTTCATGATCTCCTCGGACAGGGGGCAGAGGTTGCAGAATACGCTGCCCAGCATCATGCACACGAGCAGGGACGAAAAGCCCAGCTCCGCCTTGCCAAGAGGGATCTCCAGCATGGAGAGCGCCACCGTCAGAAACACAAAGCCGATGGTCATGGCGAGACGGTTGGTGTTGGAGTGGAACATCTTCTCAAGCTGTGTCAGCAGCCAGCCCGCGACGGCGCCGAGGACGAGGGAACCCGTGATTTCGAGCAGGGGGTTGACCACAATGCCGATCACGTCCACGCTGCCGCTGCTGATGGCCTTGGCGATGCCGAAGGAGACGGCGAAAAGCACCAGTCCCACCGCGTCATCCAGCGCGACGATGGGCAGCAGCAGATCGGTGAGCTTGCCCTTGGCCTTGTACTGGCGCACGACCATCAGCGTGGCCGCCGGGGCGGTCGCCGCCGCGATGGCGCCGAGCGTGATCGCCGCGGGTATGGAGAGCACGTCCGGGCGGACAAGATGAAAGGCGATCAGCGCGATGTCCACCAGCAGCGTTGCCGCCACAGCCTGCAGAATGCCGACGACGAGCGCCTGCCTGCCGGTCTCCCGAAGCTGGGAGAGGCGGAACTCATTGCCGATGGAGAAGGCGATGAAGCCGAGGGCGACGTTGGAGATGAGCTTCAAGCCCTCCAGTTCCTCATAGCTTGCAAAGCCGATGCCGGGGATGTGCAGCAGCCCCAGGCAGCAGGGGCCGATCAGCACGCCCGCGATCAGATAGGCCGTCACATCCGGCAGATGAAAGCGGCTGAGCGGGCGGGTCATCAAAAGCCCCGCGAACAGGGCGACAGAGAGAGATAACAAAATTCGCATAATATAAAACACACCTCTTTCTTTAAGGCAGCACCGCACAATCCGTCATCGGTGCCTTTCGGAAAAACTGCGCTCTGATTTCGTCACTTTTTCTTGCCATACACAAAGTATGCCTGCAAAAAAGTGCCATCATCAGAACTCAGTTTTTCTCGAAATTCGCTCTCGCCGAATTATGCGGTGTTGCCTCAACCGCTCTATTTTAAGCCTATCTCCACCAAATTGCAACAAAAAACTTGTGGAACTTTCACAGAAAGTTCCACAAGTTTTTAGATATTGTTGACAAAAGCCTTATGCGCTCTGAGCCTCGGCGCTGCGGGCGCGAAGGATAAGCAGCACGGCGACGGTCAGCACCACGCCGACGACGAGGCAGAGCACCCAGTTCTGCACGAAGCCCGCCAGCAGGTAGCACACGAAGCTCACGCCCGCCACGGTCAGCGCGTAGGGAAGCTGGGTGGAGACGTGCTCCACATGGTTGACGTTGGCGCCGGCGGAGGCCATGATCGTGGTGTCGGAGATCGGGGAGATGTGGTCGCCGCAGACAGCGCCGGCGAGGCAGGCGGAGATGCCGATCATCAGCAGCTCGGGGTTATTCTCAAACACCGGCAGCACGATGGGGATCAGGATACCGAAGGTGCCCCAGGAGGTGCCGCTGGCGAAGGCAAGACCCAGCGCGACGAGGAAGATCACCGCGGGCAGGAGGCTGAAGAGGCTGTCAGCCGCGCCTTTCACGAGACCCGCGACATACACGTCCGCGCCGAGAAGGCCGGTCATGTTCTTGAGCGTGAGGGCAAAGGTCAGGATCAGCATGGAGGGCACCATGGCGATAAAGCCCTTGGTGATGCACTCGGAGGCCTCCTTGAAAGTGATGACCCGCCGGCAGAGCAGGTAGATGCAGGTGATGAGCAGGGCGATGATGCAGCCCCAGGGGAGGCCGACGGAGGCATCGGTATCGGCAAAGGAGTCAATGACGCTCGCGCCGCTCCAGAAGCCGCCGACATACATCATGCCGATGATGCAGAAGACGATCAACACAACGACGGGGATCAGCATGTCCCAGATCGAGGCACGAGGATTGTTTTCATCGTCCTCCGCACTCAGCGCGCCAAGCTCGCCCTGTCTGGCGCGCAGCTCCGCCGCGGCCATGGGGCCGTAGTCAAAGCCGAGAATGCTGATGGCGATGACGAAAACGATGGTCAGCAGGGAGTAGAAGTTATAGGGGATAGCGCGGATGAAGAGCTGGATGCCGGAGATGCCGGTGTTCAGGTCCTGCGCGGTTGCGGAGACGGCGGCTGCCCAGGAGGAAACCGGCGCGATCATGCAGATCGGGGCGGCGGTAGCGTCGATGATGAAGGCCAACTTGGCACGCGAGATCTTCTGGCTGTCGGTGACGGGGCGCATGACAGAGCCCACAGTCAGGCAGTTGAAGTAGTCGTCAATGAAGATCAGCACGCCCAGCAGGAAGGTCGCGAGCAACGCGCCGACGCGGGAGTGCACATGGCTTGCCGCCCAGCGGCCGAAGGCGGCGGAGCCGCCGGCGCTGTTGATGAGCGCCACCATGATGCCGAGCAGCACCAGGAACATGAAGATACCGGCGTTCCAGCCGTCGGCAATGGCGCCGATGAAGCCGTCATTGAGCATGGAATCCAGCGCCGCGATGGGCTGGAAGCCGCCGACGAAGAGGGAGCCGACCAGAATGCCGACAAACAGCGACACATAGGTCTCCTTGGTGATCAGCGCGAGGATGATTGCAAGGATCGGGGGGACAAGCGCCCAGAAGGTACCGTACATTTTTCTTTCCTCCAAAAAATAAAAGTTGCGAACAGCGCAGATACTGTTCACAACTCAATACGGTCTCTCAAGCCAGACAGCTCTCCGCGTGGGCAAAGCCCTTGCGACAGTCCGGCGGATCTTCTCCGACGGCCCAGGCATATCCGTTCGGGAAACGGATACCCTTCGGCGGCGACCCCTTTCGCTCCCGCACTTCCCGGTGCTTCTCCGTGAGCTACTCTTGATAACCGCGCCTCTATCATGCGCTATTCAGTTTAAGGTCATTATAGCGATTTGCCGGGATTTGTCAACCACTCCCAAAAAGCTTTTGTCATTTTTATGTGAAGTGTCAAAAACGCACTGCTTCTTTAGCGAATTGCTGTGCAAAAAAGCGGCGGACTGCCATGCAGTCCGCCAAAAACAGGGTTGTGGGATAAAGATATGAGCCGGTTCTCCTCGCGGAGAACCAATTGGATAAGCTGTGAATATAAGATAATCCTTTTTGCTCTCTTTGTAAAGAGCGAACGGGCACTGCTTTTGTCGAATCGAAAAATTGTATATTTCGATCGCACAGCGGGCAAACTATGCCCGAAACCATAAGAGAGGAGAATGCTCTGTGATCATGGATCGTATCGCGCTGATCCTGGCCATTATCGGCGGCCTCAACTGGGGCAGCATCGGCTTGTTCCGCTTCGATCTGGTGGCCTGGCTCTTCGGCGGGCAGACCGCCACGGTCAGCCGCGTTGTTTACACGCTGGTCGGCCTTGCGGCTATCTGGTGCATTTCGCTGCTGTTCCGCAGCGACGAGCTCACCGACGACGGGATCTGAGGAGAAGGGGCTGTGAAAACGGTGTTTTCACAGCCCCAGTTTCATACTGGCCACTGGCCACTGACCACTAATCACTATTTAAACTTCAGCTTCGGCTTATAAAATTCGAAAATCACGCCGTCGCGTCCTTTTTCGTTGCGCGGCTCGTGGGAAGTCCAGCCAAAGCGCATCGCGCCGAGCGCTTCCGTCAGGCGCACATTCAGCGGGCGGCAGCCGATCTTGTAGGCGATGAACTGCGGGCGCGCAAGGGGATTGAAGAGATTGCGGCTGAGGGCGAAAGCCAGGGGCTTTGCCATGCCATCCTTCAAATACTCCTTCAAGGGCGCGGCAAGCTGCCCGCGTACGAGATCCCGCGCGTGGAAGCGAAACCAGGCGACGATGAGGGGGTCAAAGCTCTCGATACATACCTCGCCCTGATACTGCTCCAGAAGGGCATAGGTCTTCTCGCACAGCTCCCGCTTGCGCTTGCCGGTTTTCAGCTCCACGATCAGCGGCCCCGCGCCGCGGATGGCCTTGAGCGCCTCGGCAAAGAGGGGGATGTGCTGCTCCGTGCCGCAAAGGCGCAGCGAGCGCAGCTCTTCATAGCTAAGCTCATCCACCCGCTTATCCACGCCGCAGACGCGCTTGAGATTATCGTCGTGGAAGACAACCACCTGCCCATCCTTCGTCAGACGCACGTCCAGCTCCACGCCGTAGCCTGCGCGCTCTGCCAGCGTGAAGGCGGCAAGGGAGTTTTCCGGCACGGACTTATCCCGGCTGTGCAGGCCGCGATGGGCGTAGTTTACCCCCAGAAAGGGCGCCTTCTGCCGCGCAGTGGCAGCCCCGGGAAGGGACAGATACAGCGGCACAGCAACGGCGGCTGTCAGCCCCATCAGCAGTTTTCCGACATTCTTCTTCATGGTTTTCCCTCTGAAATTGAAAGTTTAACCGTCTTCGCCCAGCGCCTCAAGCCCCGTGACATTGGCAAGCTTCCTGGCCTTGATGTTCTTGACCAGCGCCGTAAAGACCGCAAAGCTCAGCGCGGTCAGGATCGCGGCATAGACAGGCAGCGCGCGCCAGGCCAGCGTCGCGTTCAGCACGAGCCCCAGCAGCACGGGTGTGACGGTCTGGGCGGACATGCTCGCCGCGTAGTAGTAGCCGGTGAACTTGCCGATCTTCTTTGACGAGCAGAGCTCTACCACCATGGGGAAGGAGCAGTTATGCACCAGCGCCATACCGAAGCCCTTGAGCACCCAAACGGCGTACAGCAGCGTCGGGAAGGCAAACTCGCCCCGCTCCCCTACCGCCTTGCCGGTAGGCGCTACGAAGCACATGACGACAAGCCCCGCGAAGGTAATGGCAAGCCCCGTGGAGATCGTCCACTTGCGGCCGATCCTGTCCGCGATGCCGCCGGCGATGGCAAAGCCGATCACGGAGGCCAGCCCTCCCAGGATCGTGAGGATCATGGTGGCGCTGGAGACGGACTGCAGGTGGTAGATCACATAGTTGCCGATATAGGTGCCGAGGGCGTTATCGGACATGAACCACAGAAACTCCGCGCCCAGGATCGCAAGCAGCATCGTCTTATTGGCCTTGGACATGGGCTTATCGTCGTCGATGGGCGTCTCCACCGCGGCAAGCTTCTCGCCCAGTTGAAGCTCCTCCTTGAGTTCCTCCGCGAGCTTATTCTCCTTGATCGTGGCAAAGAGCACCAGCGCGGAGATCACCATCAGCACGGAGGCAATGATGAAGGGCAGCTCGATCGTCCAGATATTGCGCTCGGCCATGGGGGCGTTGATGTATTTGGAGAGCACCAGGAAAAGCCCCAGCACCGTCGCAAAGGCGCCGCCGAAATAGCCCATGATGTTGATGATGCCGTTTGCCTTGGCGCGCAGGGGTTTTGGCGTGATGTCCGGCATCAGGGCAACCGCGGGGTTACGGTACATCATCATGAACATCAGCACGATCGCCATGGCGATGACCATGCCGACAATATTATTATAGTGGAAAAACAGCGGGATAAACGGGAAGGCCACCGCCGAGACAAAGGTTCCGACGAGGATGTAGGGCATGCGCTTGCCGATGGGCGTGCGGGTCTTATCGGAGAGGTTTCCGAAGATCGGCAGCAGAATCAGCGCCGCAAGGTTATCACAGGCCATGATGATGCCCACGATCCACTGTACGTTCAGAATTTTATCCGGTGAGGAGGCCTTGAGCTCCGCCGAGGTCATGCCGTAGATGTTGCGGGCGAAAATATCCGTCAAAAAGGTGGGACACCAGGAGTCGTACACCTGCCAGAGAAGCAGGATGCCGAAAAACGCAAAGCCGATCAAAGCCGTGCGCTTATAGTTGAGCTTCAGGTTCACGCGCGATCTTCCTTTCTGTCGGCCGACGGCCGCTCAATAAATGCCTCGTCACATTCGGGCATGAGTTCCTGGGAGATGATGCTCAGCAGCTCGTTGAATTTCTCCGCGTCCTCGGGGCTGAAGCGCTCTTTCATGCGCTGTACCACGGTCAGCTCATAGGAGGTCAGCAGCTCCGCGTAGGAATAGTATTTTTCCGAGAGCACCAGATGGTATTCCCGCCGGTCGGTGGCGGAGTTCTGCCGCACAAGATAGCCCTTTTTGATGAGGCTGTTGACCTTGTAGGTGGCGTTTGACTGGGAGATGTTCAGAAAGTCCGCGAAGCGCCCGACCGTGGGCTCGCCCAGGGCGCGGATAATCTCCAGCGAGAAGCCCTCCATCGCGGACAGGGAGCCGTCCCGCTCTTTAACTTTTTCAAAAATTTTGCGGTAAAACTGGAACTTAAACTTGTCGTACACCTCAATGAAATTTTTTTCAAGCACCTGTCAGCCCCCCCGTTCTGATCGTAATTTTGATTTACTATCTGTTATATACATTTTACTCTTCAATCACCCGTTTGTAAACGAAAAATACTTGACACGCCCACCAAAATCTTCGTGTCCAAACTGTGAATTTTCACAAGGGATACGGCGGAAACTATTGACAAGGGCGGGGCGGCGTGGTATATTAGCACTCGAAAGAAGAGAGTGCCAACAGTCAAGAGGCGAGAGTGCTAAAATGGCTTTAAGCGAGCGAAAAAAGAAGATCCTGGCCGCCGTTGTGGACGAATACATCCGCACCGCGGAGCCCGTTGGCAGCAAGGCCATCGCGCAGAGCGGGGCGCTCAAATGCTCCTCCGCCACGATCCGCAACGAGCTTGCGGAGCTGGTCGCGATGGGCTATCTCGAGCAGCCGCACACCTCCGCCGGGCGGGTGCCGACCCCGATGGGCTACCGGATGTACGTCAACGAGCTCATGGAGAAGCAGAAGCTCAGCCTGGAGGAGACGGAGGACATGAACCGCCGCCTGGAGCAGAAGCTGCGGGAGCTGGACGCCACGATCTCCGATGTGAGCAAGCTGGCCTCGCAGATGACGGACTACCCGGCGCTGGCGCTGCAAAGCCCCGTCGCCGCGACCGTCAAGCGCTTCGACCTCATCTATGTGGACGCGAACACCTTCATCATCGTGCTGATGCTCTCGGGCAGCACGGTCAAGAGCAAGCTGGTAAAGCTGCCCGTATCGGTGGATCAGGCGATGATCCAGCGGCTCTCAAGTCTTTTCAACGCAAGCTTCACCGGCATCACCGAGGAGCAGATCACTCCCCTTCTCATTCACAGCACCGAGCGCGCGGCGGACGACACCATGGGCGTCACCTCCGTGATCGCGGCCTTCGTCATTGAAGCGCTCAGCGAGCGCAACACGCCCACCGCTTTCGTCTCCGGCGAGAACCGGCTGTTGAGTCAACCGGAGTTTCGCGACCCCGGCAAGGCACACAGGCTCATGAGCTATCTCTCCGGCGGCGGCTACATCCTGCCCCCCGGCGAGGGCGTGGGCGCGGAGAGCGAGGTGCGGGTGCTGATCGGGCCGGAGAACGTGGCCGAGGAGCTGAAGGATTCGAGCGTCATCATCGCAAGCTACGACGCGGGCGACAACACGCGCGGTCTGATCGGCGTGGTCGGCCCGACAAGGATGGACTACTCCGCTGTTGCCGCGAAGCTGCAGTTTCTGGCAGCCGGGCTTTCCCGCCGTCTGGGCGGGGGCGAGGCGCCGCCGGAGGGCATGCACAATAAGTTGATTATCAAGGGAGACAACCCCAATGAACGAAGATAAGAAGCAGGACACGCCGGTCGGAGAGACCGAGGAAATCAAGGAAGAAGCCAAGGCGGAAGAGAAAGCCGTCGAGGAGCCGAAGAAGGAAGAAAAGAAAGAGAAGAAGTTCGGCAAGAAGAAGGACGATGAGCGCGTCACCGCGCTGGAGAGCGAAAAAGCCGCGCTCAACGACAAGTATCTCCGTCTCGCCGCCGAATATGAGAACTTCCGCCGCCGCAGCCAGAAGGAAAAGGATGCGCTGTACGGCGACATCAAGGCCGACACGGTGACGAAGTTCCTGCCCGTCTATGATAACCTTGAGCGCGCGCTCAAGGCCGAGACGGAGGACGAAGCCTACCGCAAGGGCGTGGAGATGATCATGTCGCAGTTTAACGCCACGCTCGAAAAGCTCGGCGTCACACCGATCGAGTGTCTGGGCGAAAAGTTCGACCCCGCCATGCACAACGCCGTCATGCATGTGGACGACGAGGAGAAGGGCGAAAACGAGATCGTCGAGGTCTTCCAGAAGGGCTTCAAGCTGGGCGACAAGGTGGTTCGCTTCGCCATGGTCAAGGTGGCGAATTAGTCTTCAGAAGCAAAACGGCTATGCCGTTTTGACCCCCTCAGGCGCTGCGCGCCAGCTCCCCCGGAGGGGGAGCCAAAGATGAAACAAAACGGCTGCGCCGTTTTGAATATATAATATATTTCGTATACAACTATCTTTTCATACAGGAGGAAATTACAATGGGTAAAATCATCGGTATTGATCTGGGTACTACCAACAGCTGCGTTGCCGTTCTTGAGGGCGGCGAACCCGTCGTCATCGCCAACGCCGAGGGCGCGCGCACCACGCCGTCCGTCGTGGCCTTCTCCAAGACCGGCGAGCGCATGGTCGGCCAGGTGGCAAAGCGCCAGGCCGTCACCAACCCCGACCGCACCATCTCTTCCATCAAGCGCGAGATGGGCTCCAACTACAAGGTCACCATCGACGGCAAGGCCTATACCCCGCAGGAGATCTCCGCCATGGTGCTGCAGAAGCTGAAGGCCGACGCCGAGGCTTATCTGGGGCAGACCGTGACCGAGGCTGTCATCACCGTTCCCGCCTACTTCACCGACGCGCAGCGCCAGGCCACCAAGGACGCCGGCAAGATCGCGGGTCTTGAAGTCAAGCGTATCATCAACGAGCCGACCGCGGCCGCTCTGGCCTACGGCATCGATAAGGAAAACGATCAGAAGATCATGGTCTACGACCTTGGCGGCGGCACCTTCGACGTGTCCGTGCTCGAGATCGGCGACGGCGTCATCGAAGTGCTGGCCACCGCCGGCAACAACCGCCTCGGCGGCGACGACTTTGACGCCTGCATCACCAAGTATCTGGTCGAGGAGTTCAAGAAGGCCGAGGGCATCGACCTCAGCTCTGACAAGGTCGCCATGCAGCGTCTGCGCGAGGCCGCCGAGAAGGCGAAGATCGAGCTGTCCGGCGTGACAAGCTCCAACATCAACCTGCCCTATATCACCGCTGACGCCACCGGCCCGAAGCACCTCGACGTCACGCTCACCCGTGCCAAGTTCAACGAGCTGACCCACCACCTGGTGGAAGCCACCATAGGTCCCGTGAAGCAGGCGCTGTCCGACTCCGGCCTCAAGCCTGCGGACATCAGCAAGGTTCTGCTGGTCGGCGGCTCCAGCCGCATCCCCGCCGTGCAGGACATGGTCAAGTCCCTCACCGGCAAGGACGGCTTCAAGGGCATCAACCCCGACGAGTGCGTGGCCATCGGTGCCTGCATCCAGGGCGGCGTGCTGAACAAGGACGTGGACGGCATCGTTCTGCTGGACGTGGCGCCTCTGTCCCTCGGCATTGAGACCCTGGGCGGCGTGTGCACCAAGCTCATCGAACGCAACACCACCATTCCCACCCGCAAGAGTCAGGTCTTCTCCA
>CACZXQ010000009.1 GCA_902785115.1 Oscillospiraceae bacterium
GCAAGGCGCTCTGCAAACTGCGGAGCGCCGATTTTTTATAGTGGAAAAATGAGGCTGTATGGTGTATAATAAAATACCTTTTTGAGAGCGCAGCGGAGATGGTCGGGTTTGGGAGGCAGACGAGAATGATTGAATTCAAAGAAGTCAAGCCCGAAAACAGAGATCTTCTATGGAATATCTATCAAAAGTATCTCTATGAGATGACAACCTACTATGATGATGAAATGGACGAATCCGGTAATTACCATTATGGGTACTTCGATGCCTATTTTACCGAGCCGGAGAGGAAGGCGCTGCTGATCTATGATCGTCAGGTTCTTGTCGGCTTTGCGATGATCAATCCGTACTCCTATATTCACGGACAGCCCGATCATGTGCTGGCCGAGTTCACCATCTTTCCTATGTATCGAAAGAAACACTTGGCGACAGAAGCCGCCGAGGGCATTTTCAGCAACTACGGCGGGAGATGGGAAATCAAATACAACGAGAAAAATGTCGCCGCGAAGCGTCTGTGGACTCAGGTGACGGCAAAATACAATCCCCGACAGTATCGCTACAGCGAGGATGAAACCGTCCTGTCCTTTTCAACTTGAGAGCGGATTCGGGCCTGACCTGACCTTGGGAGGAGAAAATGACTGATTTCAGCATAAACGAAATGCTTGAGATGCAGGAAGCATTGCAGGGACAATATAAAGACATATGGGAAGGGATATCCCCCGAGATTGGAAAGAACAAACTTCTGTGGATGATTGGAGAAATTGGCGAAGTCGTCGATATTGTTAAGAAACATGGTGGAGATGCGGCGAGTCAGGATCAGGAATTAAGAGCGCATCTCGTTGAAGAACTGGCAGATGTTCTTATGTATTACAATGATATTTTGCTTTGCTATGGGATATCGGCAGAAGAATTGAAAAAATCCTATATCAGTAAGTTCGAGAAAAACATGAAACGCTGGTAAATCCCGGTTTTATCTCCCAGCTTTCCCCTTCAACCGACGGTAGTAAGAACCCACCGACGGTAGTAAGAACCCCTCAGTTTTACTACCATTTGACTACCATTGACGGCCTCATCTTGCCGCATTTTGCCGCATTTCGGCTGAGTCATGACATTGTGACGCCAATTTTAGGGCAAAGATACGCTCGGCAAATCGCGGCAAAACGGGGCAGAATACGGCTTTTCAGGAGGCTGATCGCATTTGACTAAGATACTTTTTGTGTGCCACGGCAATATCTGCCGCAGTCCGGCGGCGGAGTTTGTGATGAAGGAGCTCGTGCGCATCGCGGGACTGGAGACAGAATTTGTGATCGCCTCCGCCGCGACGAGCGATGAGGAGCTGGGAAACCCCGTCTATCCGCCGATGCGCCGGGTACTCAAGGAGCACGGCATCGACTGCGCGGGCAAGACCGCGCGGCAGCTTCGCCGCTCGGACTACGAGGAATACGACCTGCTGATCGGCATGGACGAGGAGAACATGTGGAACATGCGCCGCAAGTTCCACGGCGACGTGGCGGGCAAGCTCAAAAACCTGCTGGACTACGCCGGGCGCGAGGGCGAGGCCGTGGCCGACCCCTGGTTCACCCGCGACTTTGCGCAGACCTGGGACGACGTGCTGGAGGGCTGCGAGAGGCTGCTGGAGGCGCTGAGCGGCACGGTGATCGTGGACTTCACCGCCTGCGCCGAGATTTCGGAGCTCTATGGCGAGCTGCGCCGCAAGCTCCGCTACGAGAGCTGGGTCGGCGACAACCTGGACGCGCTGTATGACGTGCTGACGGGGCTGCCACACCGGGGGACGCGCTTTGTGCTGCGCATGCCGCTGGACGACGCGCCGACCGAGGTGCGCCTCTACGCCGGGCGCATCCACCGCGTCTTTGCCGACGCCGGATATTAAGGGCTAAGCGCTAAACCCGCATGAAATGATTGCATTCTGCCCGCGGGGGCGGTATAATGGAATGAATTCGTATCATCCGGGAGGCAGTCATGGACATCAAGGTTTCGGTTCTCTGCACGGCGTACCAGCACGAGGCGTATATCCGCGAAGCACTGGAGAGCTTTGTCACGCAGCAGACCGACTTCGTCTTTGAAGTGATCGTGAGCGACGACGCCTCCACCGACGGCACCGCCGCGATCATCCGGGACTACGCCGCGCGCTATCCCGACATTGTGCGCCCCATCCTGCTCACGGAGAACCAGTATTCGCAGGGCGTGAACCTCTATGACCGCTACCTCTTCCCCGCGGCGCGGGGGGAATACCTCGCCGCCTGCGAGGGGGACGACTGCTGGCTCGACCCCACGAAGCTGCAGCGGCAGGTCGATTTTCTGGACGGCCACCCGGAATACAGCGCCTGCGTACACAACACGGTGGCGCATTTTACCAAGACCGGCGAGGAGCGCGTGCTCTTCGAGCAGTCCGGCGACCGGGACATCCCCTTCTCCCAGGTGCTGCGCGGCATGAGCCACGCCTTTCACACCAGCTCCATCATGGCGCGGCGCGACTACATCGTAAACCCGCCGGACTTTCGCAACGTGGCCTATTCCTACGGCTTCACCGACTACGCCGTGGGGCTGTGGCTGACCATGAACGGCAAGGTCCGCTTCCTCGACCGCCCCATGTCGCTCTACCGCATCGGCAGCAATCCCAGCGCCTGGAGCAGCGGGGTGGACACGGCCTACCCCAAGCTGCGCCGCTTCATTCAGGGCGAGATTGCGATGCTGAACGCGCTCAAGCCCCACACAAACAAAGAGCAGCGCCCGCTTGTGGATGCGGTGAGGCTCGAGCGGGAATACGAGCTTCTCTACATCGAAGGGCGCGTGGACGAGATGGTAAAGCCCCCCTACCGGGAGATCCACCGGCGCATGGGGCTAAAGCGCCGCGTCAGCACCGCGGTGAAGCGCGCCTTCCCGCATCTGCACCAATGGTATCGTAAACGGAAGGGTTATGTGGATGGATAACAAGGCAAAAGTCGTCTCCAACTTGATATGGCGCTTCTTTGAGCGCTGCGGGGCGCAGCTCGTGTCCTTCGCGGTCACGGTGGTGCTCGCGCGCATCCTCGACCCGGCGGAGTACGGGCCGATCACGAAGGTGGCGGTGTTCACCTCGATCCTGCTCGTGTTCGTGGACAGCGGCATGGCAAACGCCCTCATCCAGAAGAAGGCCCCGGACGACACGGACTATTCCTCCGTCTTCTGGTTCAACCTCAGCTTCGGCGCGCTGCTCTACGCGCTGCTGTTTCTGTTCGCGCCGCTGATCGCGCGGCTCTACCGCGATGTCTCGCTCACGCCGATCCTGCGCGTACTGGGGCTTACGCTGATTGTGGCGGGCGTGAAGAACGTGCAGCAGGCTTATGTGTCAAAGACCCTGCAGTTCAAGCGCTTTTTCTTCGCCACCCTGGGCGGAACGCTGTTTTCCGCCGCGCTTGGCATCACGATGGCGCTGCTCGGCTTCGGCGTCTGGGCGCTGGTGGCGCAGCAGCTCAGTAACGTCACGGTCAACACCGTGATCCTCTGGTTCACCGTGGGCTGGCGGCCGAAGCGGCTGTTCTCCCTTGATCGGCTCAAGGGACTGCTCGGCTACGGCTGGAAGCTTCTCGGCGCGCAGCTGCTCGACACCGTGTATCTCAAGCTCTACCCGCTCATCATCGGCATGCGCTACGCGGACAGCGACCTCGCCTTCTTCGACCGCGGCAACCACCTGCCGAATCTCGTGGTGGAGAACATCAACTACTCCATCGACAGCGTGCTGCTGCCGGTGCTCGCGGGGCAGCAGGATCGGAAGGATGCCCTGCGGGAGATGACGCGCCGCGCCATCCGCAGCTCGAGCTTCGTGATGATGCCGCTGATGGCGGGGCTCGCCGTCTGCGCCGAACCGCTGATTCGTCTGCTTTTGACCGAAAAATGGCTCCCCTGCGTGCCGTTTATGCAGGTTTTCTGCGTCTACTACGCCTTTTTCCCGCTGCACACGGCAAACCTCAACGCGATCAAGGCCGTCGGGCGGAGCGACGTGTTTTTGCGCCTGGAGCTCATCAAAAAAGTGCTTGAGACTCTTGTGCTGCTCTTCACGCTGCGCATCGGCGTGTTCGCCATGGCGCTGGGGCAGCTCTTCTGCGGCGTCTGCTCCCTGCTCATTAACGCCTGGCCGAACCGGAAGCTGCTCGATTACCCCTACCGCGCCCAGCTCAGGGACGTGCTGCCCGTGCTGCTGCTCACGGCGGGGATGGCGGCGATCGTGTGGCTGGTGTCGCTTCTGAAGCTGCCCGACGTCGTGACGCTGCTTATCCAGGTGCCGCTCGGCGTTCTGGTCTACGCGCTGGGGGCGAAGCTTCTGCGGCTGGAGAGCTTCGATCTGATCCTCGGTCTGATCGCAAAATTCCTGCATCGCGGCAAGGAGGCGAACGCCGATGGCTGACAACAAGAACATCCTGGTCTACCCCGCGGGGACGGAGGCCGCCTTCGAGATCCATCAGGCGCTGCGCTGCTGCCCCTTCGTGCGCCTCTTCGGCGCGGAGAGCAGGCCCAGCCACGCGGAATTCGTGTTCGCGCACTGCCGTTCCGCCCTGCCGGATGAGAGCGACCCGGGGCTGATCGCGGCGCTCAACGCGATCATCGACGCGGAAGGGATCGACTGTCTCTTCCCCGCAAGCGACAGCGCCCTGCTGCTCCTCTCGCGCAGGCGCGGCGAATTGCACTGTGAACTCATCGCCGCTCCATCCGAGACCGTGGAAGCCTGTCTCGCGGCGGAAAGACCCGCCGACGCGCCGGGGAAGAGCTTCCTCGCGGACTGCTTTACCGACCGGCACGGTGTGCTGCGCCTCGTCTCTCCCCGCACGCGGGAGCGCGTTCGCGCCGGGATGGCCGTGCGCACCCGCGTTTTTCCGGCGGACGAGGGCATCCGCGCCATCGCGGAGGATGTTAACCGCCGCCTGCGCTTTCGCGGCGCGTGGTACTTCCTGCTGCGGCAGGACGCCGCCGGGGCGTACCGGCTTCTGGAAACGCATCCCGGCGTTGCCGCCTCCATGGGCGCGGTGCGCGCCCTCGGCTACAATCTGCCGCTCCTGACGCTCTGCGACCATTTGGGCAGGGACGTGGAGCTTTTCGGAAACGATACCGCGCTGCTGATGGATCGCGCCTTTGTCTCCCGTTTTCAGACGGCGCTCTCCTATGAGCACGTCTACGTGGACTTTGACGATACCCTGATCGTAAACGGCAAGGTCAACGCCGAGCTGATGGCCTTTCTCTACCAGGCCAAAAGCCGGGGGAAGAAGCTGTATCTGCTCTCCCGCCACAGCACCGAGCTGCTCCCGGAGCTGCCGCGTTACGCCATCTCCCCGGCGCTCTTTACCGAGATCATCCTCCTGCGCGCGGGGGAGAACAAGGCGGACTTCATCCTGCCCGATTCGATTTTTATTGACGACTCCTTTGCCGAGCGCAAGCGGGTGAAGGAGGCCTGCCGCATCCCCGTGTTCGATCTCGACATGGTGGAAAGCCTGCTCGACTGGAAGGAATAGGAAAGCCCATGCGCCCGATACTCAAAAACAAGCTGTATCTCTACCTGACCGAGTTTTTCGCCGGTATGTCCGTCATGGCGGTGGAGCTGGGAGCGAGCCGCCTGCTCGCGCCCTATTTCAGCTCCTCCCAGATCGTCTGGACGATCATCATCGGCACGATCATGATCGCGATGGCGCTCGGCAACCTCTACGGCGGACGCGCCGCGGACAAGGACCCGAACCCCGACAGGCTCTACCGCCGCATCCTGATCGCCGCCGTGTGGATCGCGCTGATCCCCGCGCTGGGGAAGGTTCTGATCCTCGGCATCTCGGCGCTGTTCATCTTCACGGTGAACGAAAACTACCTGATCTGGGCCGCCTTCGCCGCCTGTATGCTGATCTTCGTCTTCCCGCTCTTCCTGCTCGGCACCATGACGCCCTCGCTTGCCAAGTACACGATGGAAAACCTCGACGATAACGCCCGCATCGTGGGTACGCTCGGCGCCGCCAACACGATCGGCAGCATCATCGGCACCTTTGTCCCCACCTTCGTGACCATCCCCGCCGTGGGAACTTCGATCACCTTTTTGATCTTCGCGGGCATCCTGCTCGCCCTCGCGCTGCTGTACTTTTTCAGCGGCAAGGGCAAGAAAGGCGGCGCGCTGCTGGCGCTGATCGTGTTTCTCGCAAGCTGCGCCTTCGGCTGGCGCTCCAACTTCGCGTTTTGGAAAAGCGATCTCGTGTACGAGGGCGAATCCATCTATAACTACCTGCAGGTGGAGGAGACGGAGGACGACGTGATCCTCTCCACGAACGTCCTGTTCGGGGTGCAGTCGATCCTGCCGAAGAACACGCGCTTTACCGGCATGTACTACGACTACGCCATGGCGGCGCCCTATATGGCGGGCGCGGCGGAGAAGGAGGGGCTGCGCCTGCTGGTGCTCGGCATGGGCAGCGGCACTTACGGCAGCCAGTGCGCCCAGAGCATCCCCGGCATCACGGTCGAGGGCGTGGAGATCGACGGCAAGATCACCGCGCTTGCGCGGCAATATTTTGCCATGCCGGAGGACTTACCCGTCGCCACCTACGACGGGCGGGCCTTCCTCAACGCCGTGGACAGGCAGTACGACGTCATCATGGTGGACGCCTACCAGGACATCACGATCCCCTTTCAGATGGCCTCCGTGGAGTTTTTCACCCTGGTGCGCGAGCATCTGAGCGATGACGGCGTGATGGTCGTGAACATGAACATGCGCGGCCAAAGCGAAGGGAACATCAACCAGTATCTGGCCGACACGATCTCCGCCGTGTTCCCTGCGGTCTGGACGGTGGACGTGGCGCGCAACACCAACCGGGAGCTTTTCGCCTCCCGGAACACCGACATGATCGAGCGCCTGCGTGATAACATCGCTCTCGTGGAGGACGACAGCCTGCGCGAGCTTTTACAGCGCGTGTCCGCGGGGCTGGCGCAGTACGAGGCGGGCGGCTATGTGATGACGGACGACCGCGCGCCGGTGGAGCTTTTGAGCATGCAGGTCATCGACGAGCTGATCCGCGACGAAGTCGCTTATTATAAGGACATTTACGAACAGCACGGGATCGAGGGCGTCATCGGAAGCCTTTGAGTGCCGTAGGGACGAGCATTGCTCGTCCGCAGCGGTGAAGCCAAATAGATAGAAGAAAAGCACGGCGAAGTCGTAATCGACTGCGGATTCGCCGTGCTTTTTCTGCGAAATTGTACTGTTATGCTGCCTACGGACGAGCAATGCTCGGCCCTGCGCCGCTATCCGCTAACTCCGCGAGCGCTGGGTTATTCGCCTCGACGCATTCGGTGGCGATGGCGCCTGCGCGCAGGGCAAGGCGCAGGCTCTTTTCCAGCTCATAGTCCTTTATGCCCGCGCAGACGATGGCGGCCATGGCGGCGTCCCCCGCGCCGTTGGTGTTGACGAGGCGGCAGGGCAGGCAGGGCAAACGTAGAAGCCGCTCCCCTTCCCCGGCGAGCATTCCCTCCGCGCCGAGGCTTAGAAACACGCGCCCGACGCCCAGTTCCAGGAGCGCCCTTACAGCCTTTTCAGGCTCCCGCTCCCCGGTCAGAGCTTCGGCCTCGAGGGCGTTGGGCTTGAGCGCGGCAAGCTTCGGCAGGGTGTGCCGCAGTCTGGGCGCTTTCGCGGTGGAGACCGGGTCTGCGTACAGCGGCGCGGTCACGTGCCCGGCAAGGTAGCGCAGGCTCTCCTCAGAGAGATTTGCGTCCAGCACCACGGCACGCGCCGCGTTGAGCGCGTCCAGCCGCTGTGCCAGCACTTCCGGCGTGATGCGCGCCGTGACCGCCATATCCGACACGGCAAGCCGCATCTCGCCGCGCTCGTCGGTGATGTAGAGATAGGTGGAGCTGGTCTCGTCCTCCGCGCGCAGACAGAGCGAGGTGTCGATCCCGTGGGCGGCGCAGCTTTGCAGCAGCAGCCCCCCGTGCTCATCCGCGCCGACCGCGCTCACAAGGCGCACGTCCAGCCCCAGCAGGCGCAGATTATGGGCGATGTTCCGCCCCACGCCGCCGGGGCGCAGCGTGACCCGCCCGGGGTTGGAGTCCCCCGGGATCAGGCGTCCCTCCGGCTTTGCGCCGATGTCCACATTCATGCCGCCCACCACGGCGATATAGTCCTGCATATTTCCTCCGAACGCACAGGGGATGTGAAGAAATCTTTCTTCACATCCCCGTGAATTATCACATCAGGTGCCAGATGTTCCTGGCGTATTCCTCGATCGCGCGGTCGGCGGCGAAGATGCCGCTCTCGGCGGTGTTCATGATGGCGAGGCGGGCGCGCTCATCGTCGTCCTTGATGCGCTCGTACATGCGGCTCTGGCAGTCGGCATAAGCGCGGTAGTCGGCGATCAGCATATAGGGGTCGCCGCCGTACAAAAGACCGGAGACCAGGTCGGAATAGCTCTTGCCGTCCCGGAAGCCCTCGCGGAAGCGGTTCATGATGCGCATGATCTCGCCGTCGGACTGCGCCATGCCGTTGGGATCGTAGCCGTGGCTGCGCCAGTTGGCGATCTCATCGGTGTGCAGGCCGAAGAGGAACATGTTCTCGTCGCCCAGGCGCTCGTACATCTCGACGTTTGCGCCGTCGAGCGTACCGATGGTCACGGCGCCGTTCATCATCAGCTTCATGCAGCCGGTGCCGGAAGCCTCCTTGCCGGCGGTGGAGATCTGCTCGGACACCTCGGCAGCGGGCACGATGGCCTCGGCGGCGCTGACGCGGTAGTTCTCCACGAAGCAGATCTGCAGCCGATCCTTGCAGACGGGATCGTTGTTGATATCGTCCTGCATGCTCAGCAGCAGCTCGATGATGCGCTTGGCAACCCGGTAGCCCGCGGCGGCCTTGGCGCCGAAGACGAAGGTGCGGGGCACGAAGTCCTGGTTGGGGTTGTCGTGCAGCTGCATCTGCAGGCTTGCGATGCGCATCGCGCACAGAAGCTGGCGCTTATACTCGTGCAGACGCTTGACCTGCACGTCGATGATGGCGTCGGGATTTAAGTCCGCGCCCTGGTTGCGCTTGCAGAAGGCGGCAAGCTGCTTCTTGTTCTCCAGCTTGATGGCGTTGACCTTACGGCGCACCTCGCTGTCGCTTGCAAAGTCCGCGAACTTGATAAGCTCCTCGGGCTTGGTGATGTAACCGTCGCCGATCGTCTCACACAGCAGGCCGTGGAGGCCGGGATTGATCTGCGCGAGCCAGCGGCGATGGTCGATGCCGTTGGTGACGTGGGTGAAGCGGTTGGGGCGCAGGGTGTACACGTCGTGGAACAGGTCGTCCTTCAAAATCTCGCCGTGCAGGCGGGAGACGCCGTTGACCATGTAGCAGGCGGCAAGGCACATGTTGGCCATGTGCACCTGGTTGTCGCGGATGATGAGGTTGCGGCCGACCCGCTCATCCCAGTTGAAGTTGTAAACCAGATAATCGCACCAGCGGCGGTTGATCTCGCACATGATCTCCCACAGGCGGGGCAGAAGCTGCTGCATCAGGCTCTGCGGCCACTTCTCCAGCGCTTCGCTCATGACGGTGTGGTTGGTGTAGGCCACGCTCTCCTTGACGATGTTCCAGGCCTCGTCCCAGCCCATGCCGTACTCGTCCATGAAGATGCGCATGAGTTCGGGGATGATGAGGGTGGGATGGGTGTCGTTGATCTGAATGGTGTGGTGCTTGGCGAAGGAGCGGATGTCGCCCCACTTGCGGATGTGCTTTCTCACGACATCCTGCGCGGTGGCGGAGACGAAGAAATACTGCTGCTTGAGGCGCAGGGTCTTGCCCTCGATGTGATCGTCCGCCGGGTAGAGCACCTTGGTGATGACTTCGGCCATGGTGCGCTGTTCCATGCTGCGCACATACTCGCCCTCAGAGAAGAGGTACATATCCAGGAAGTTGCGGCTCTCGGAATCCCAGAGGCGCAGGGTGTTGATCTTCTTGCCGCCGTAGCCCGCGATCAGCATGTCGCGCGGCACGGCCACCACGGCGTCATAGCCGGTGTGCTCGGCATGGTAACGGCCGAAGCTATCCCAATGGGGAGAGATCTGACCGCCGAAGCGCACTTCCACCGCGTCCTCATAGCGGGGGATCAGCCAGCTCTCAGCCGCGGTGCGCCAGTTGTCCGCGATCTCGGTCTGGCGGCCGTCCTTGAAGCGCTGCTTGAAAATACCCAGCTCATAGCAGATGGAGTAGCCCGTTGCCTCAAGGTCGAGCGTGGCCATGCTGTCCATGTAGCAGGCGGCAAGACGGCCGAGACCGCCGTTGCCGAGGCCGGCGTCCGGCTCTTCCTCGAAGATGTCGGAGGCGCTGCGGCCCATATCCTCGAGCGCGCCCACAAGGGCTTCCCCGAGGCCGAGGTTGAAGGCGTTCTTCATCAGGCTTCTGCCCATGAGGAACTCCATCGACATATAGTGCACTTCCTTCTCGGAGGAGCAGGGATCCTCCGCCGTGAGGAAGCGGCTCATGATCTCGCGGATCACGATCGCCGACGCCTGGAAAATCTGCTCGTCGGTAGCGGCTTCGCCGGTGGTGGTGAAGTGGGCACAGAGCTTATCTTCGATGGCGCTGCGCATCTCGTCGCGTGAAATCTGTCCAATCATATAATAAAAACCCTCCAATATGTAACGAATGCGGATATCTTCATGCCGTAGGGACGGCTGTCGGCCGCCTGTAAAGCAAGCGGCTCACAGCCGCCCCCACACGCCCCCGAAGGGGCGCGCAGGGGGAAGGAGTAATTAAATCTTCGTTCCTTTAGGTACGACGAGCGGGAGCTTTTCGCTGCCGGTCAGGACGGTGCCGTTGGAGAAGCCGGTCTCCTTATCGGCGATGACGTAGCTGAGCTGGCTGTTCTCGCCCACGTCGCTGCCGCGCATGATGATGCTGCCCTTGACCTTGGCGCCCTTGGCGATGCGCACGCCCGAGAAGACCACGCAGTCCTCCACCTCGCCCTCAATGCGGCAGTTGTCCGCGATCAGGCTGTGGCGGGCGACGGCGCTCTCACCGTAATAGGTGCTGACATACTCGTGAACCTTGGTGCGCACGGGGCGCTCGGCCGGGAAGACCTCGCGGCGCAGCGCGGGATCGAGCATATCCTTGTTGGCGCGGTAGAACTCCTCCACCGTGCGGATGGCGTTGGCATAGCCCTGGTGGACATAGATGTCCATCTTGCCGCCGGCGGAGAGGAAGAGGTTCAGCGCGTCCTTATGGAAGGCGTAGAGGTTCATGGCCTCGCAGCGATCCATGAGCTGCAGCAGGGTGTCCTTGTGGATGATGTAAGCCTCCAGGCCGGGCAGACCCTCGCCGTCGTTGCGGCGGTAGAGGTCGATGCGGCGGACGTAGCCGTCGGGCCCGACGATGAAGCGGTGGTGCTGACCCATGGGGGTGTTCACGCCGCAGATGGCGGTGATGTCGGCGTCGCCGGCCTCATGCCTGCGGATGGCGGCGTCGAGGTCGATGTTGGCGACCATGCTGCCGAGCATCAGCACGACGTGCTTCTGCGGGATGTCGCGGATGTAGGTGGAGACGGCGTTCAAAGCCTCGATGGTGCCGATGTAGTTGCCGGTGTGGTACTCAGGCAGGCCGAAGGGAGGCAGCATGCGCAATCCGCCGGTGGCGCGGCTCATATCCCAGGATTTGCCGCTGCCGAGGTGGTCGAGCAGGGACTGGTAGTTGCGCTGCATGATGACGCCGCAATCGAGGATGCCGGCGTTGCGCAGGGAGGACAGGGGGAAGTCGATCAGACGGTATCTGCCGCAGAAGGGCAAAGACGCGGCGCTGCGGGCGCTGACGAGCTCGCGCAGCTCAGGCGTGGTCTGATAAGCGAAAATGATACCATGGTAATTTCTCATAACTCAGACCTCCTCTCCGGTATAGATCATAGCCCCGACGGGAACCGTGGCGTTCTTGCGGATATGGATATTTGGGCCGCAGGTGGCGACGGACATATTGCCGCTCTCATCGCGGTCAGCGCCGACCTTGGCGCCGGCTTCGATCACGGTGTTCTCGCCGATGATGGCGTACTTGACCACCGCGCCGGCTTCGACCACAGCGCCGGGCATCAGCACGCTGTAAGCGACCTCAGCGCCCTTGGCGACCACCACGTTGGGAGAGAGGACAGAGTTATCCACATAACCGTCGATCTCGCAGCCCTCGGTGACGATGGAGTGGACGACCTTGGCGCTGTCGCCGATGTAGTGCGGCGGGCAGACAGGGCTGCGGGAGGCGATGGGCCAGCTGTCGTCGTAGAGGTTGATGGCGTTGTTGGAGAGCAAATCCATGTTGGCGTCCCAGAGGGAGCTGATGGTGCCGACGTCGCGCCAGTAGCCGGAGAAGCGGTAGGGCCAGATCTTCTCGCCCGCGGCGAGCATGTTGGGGATGATGTTCTTGCCGAAGTCCTTGGAGGAGTTGGGGTCGTTTTCATCCGCGATCAGCGCCTCGCGCAGCTTCTTCCAGTCGAAAATGTAGATGCCCATGGAGGCGAGATTGCTCTTCGGGTGGGCGGGCTTCTCCTCAAACTGCTCAACATAGCCGTCGGCGCCGGGGTTGAGGATGCCGAGGCGGGTGGCCTCGTCCATGGTGACCTCCTGCACGGCGATGGTCAGGGCGGCGCCCTTTTCCCGGTGCTCGCGCAGCATATCGGCGTAGTCCATCTTATAGATATGGTCGCCGGAGAGGATCAGAACCGTGTCGGGGTCGTAGTTTTCGATGAAGGCCAGGTTCTGGTAAATGGCGTTGGCCGTGCCGGTGAACCAGGAGCCCTGCTCGCCCGCGCCCAGATAGGGGGGCAGGATGTACACGCCGCCGTCGGACACGTCCAGATCCCAGGACTGGCCGATGCCGATGTAGCTGTTGAGCTGGAGGGGCTTGTACTGGGTAAGAACACCCACGGTGTCAATGCCGGAGTTGGCACAGTTGGAGAGGGGGAAGTCGATGATGCGATACTTACCGCCGAAGGGAACGCTGGGTTTGGCGACGCTCTGGGTCAGCGCGTACAAACGGGAGCCCTGACCGCCGGCCAGGAGCATCGCAATGCAGCTTTTCTTCATAAGCAGCCTCCTATATTTAATTTTTTTATTTTCGTTATCTGCAGATGACAGCGTCATCCGTTAAACAGGTTCATGGTGCGCTCGGCGCCGTTTTGAATATAGCATTCCACAGCCTTTGCCGCGCGTTCGGCGGAGCGCAGCATATCCTCCGCGTCCTGGTTTTTAAAGGACGAGAGCACCCAGTCCGCCATGTCGTAATCCGGGTGGGGCGGCGCGCCGACGCCGATGCGGATGCGGGGAAAGGCGTCGCTTCCCAGGCAGGCGATGATGCTCTTGAGGCCGTTGTGCCCGCCGGCGGAGCCCTTCGCGCGCACGCGCAGCTTCCCGCTGGGAAGGGCGATCTCATCCGAGACGACGATCACGCGCTCGGGCGGGATCTTATAGAATTTCGCGGCCTGGGCGACAGCTTCGCCGGAGAGGTTCATATAGGTCTGCGGCTTCATGAGCAGCACCTTTTCGCCGTTTAATTCGGTCACGGCGGTCAGGGCGCGAAAGCGGGCCTTGTTGATGGCAAGCCCCTTGTCCTTCGCCATGGCATCGGCCGCGAGAAAGCCCGCGTTGTGCCGCGTCATCTCATAGCGAGGCCCGGGGTTTCCGAGAAACACGACGAGCCAGCGCACACCGTTGGATTTGGAGAATATCATGGTACAATCCCTGCGGTTTCTCTCAAGTGGTCAGTGGCCAGTGGTCGGTGGCCAGAGAAAGCGCTGATCTCAGTTCTCGAACATATTCGCGATGGAGACTTCCTCGTAAATTCTCCGGATCGCCTCGGCAAAGACGGAGGCGGTGGAGAGATAGTGGATCTTGTCGCAGGCGGGCTTGTCGGCAGGATAGGGGATCGTATCGAGCAGCAGCAGCTCCTTGATGCAGCTGTCGTTGATGCGGTCGATGGCGGGGCCGGAGAGCACGCCGTGGGTGGCGCAGGCGTAGACCTCCTTCGCGCCGCCGATGTCCTTGATGGCCTTGGCCGCGCCGCAGAGGGAGCCGGCGGTGTCCACGATGTCGTCAAGCAGGATGCAGGTCTTGCCCTCGACGTTGCCGATGATGTTCATGACCTCGGACTGGTTGGCGCGCTCACGGCGCTTGTCCACGATGGCCATGTTCACGCCGAGCTTCATGGAGAAATTGCGAGCGCGGGCGGTGCTGCCCACGTCGGGGGAGACGACCATGATATCCTCATTGCCCTTGCCGAAGCGGCGGACATAGTGCTTGACGAAGAGGTTGCCCCCCATGAGGTTGTCCACGGGGATGTCGAAGAAGCCCTGGATCTGGGCTGCGTGCAGGTCCATGGTCAGCACGCGGTCGGCGCCGGCGGCGGTGATGAGGTTCGCCACGAGCTTGGCAGAGATGGGATCGCGGCTCTTGGCCTTGCGATCCTGGCGGGCATAGCCGAAATAGGGGATCACAGCGGTGATGCGGCCTGCGGATGCGCGGCGCATCGCGTCGCACATGATGAGCAGCTCCATCAGATTGTCGTTGACGGGCTTGCAGGTGGACTGGACAATAAACACATCCTTGCCGCGAACCGGCTCATAAACAGAGATGGAACATTCCCCGTCCGCAAACGCGGTGACGCTTGCGTTGCCGAGCGACATATACAGCTCCGAGCAGATGCTCTTTGCCAGCTCGGGATTGGAACTGCCGGTGAAGACTTTAATTTCTTTGCCGTGTGAAATCATTCTCTTTATCCTCCGTAAAGCCGTCAGGTAGGGACAGCCTTTTTCAGATAGGCAGTATATCATACTTTTTGTCCCTTGGGAAGAGGAAGTCGTGAAGTTAATTCGCCAAAAACAAGAGAAAAAACGGATTTACATTTGCGGTGAATTTGTATATAATATGAAAGATACGAGCAAAACGCAGCGCTTTGCCCGTTGTGATTACATGAGAGGATTATAAGACAATGCTGGAATTTGAAGAATATAAGGCCAAACTGAACGCCGCCAAGCCCTCGCTGGAACTTTTGCAGGGCGCGCTGAAGCTGGAGGCTGCCCGCAAGGAGATCGAGGAGCTCGAGGCCGCCAGCGAGCGCGAGGGCTTCTGGAACGACGTGGAAAACTCCCAAAAGGCGCAGAAGCGGCTCAAGACCCTCAAGGCCAAGGTGGAAAACTACGAAAAGCTCTGCGCGGCCTGGGACGATATGTGCGTCATGTGCGAGATGGCGATCGAGGAAAACGACGACTCGATGCTCGAAGAGCTCAAAAGCGAGTATGACCGCTTTGCCGAGAACGTGGAGTCCACGCGCCTCTCCACGCTCCTGACCGGCGAGTACGACGCGAATAACGCCATTCTCACCTTCCACGCCGGCGCGGGCGGCACCGAGGCGCAGGACTGGGCCTCCATGCTCTACCGCATGTACAACATGTGGGCCGAGCGCCACGGCTACAAGGTCAAGGTCATGGACTATCTGGACGGGGACGAGGCCGGGCTCAAGTCCGCCACCATCATGATCGAGGGCGACAACGCCTACGGCTTCTTGAAGAGCGAGCACGGTATCCACCGTCTCGTGCGCGTCTCCCCCTTTGACGCGGCGGGCAGACGCCACACCTCCTTCGCCGCCGTCGAGGTCATGCCCGAAATCACCGACAACAATGAGATCGAGCTGCGCGACGACGATATCGAGATGCAGGTCTACCGCTCCTCCGGCGCGGGCGGGCAGAAGGTCAACAAGACCTCCTCCGCCGTGCGTCTCATCCACAAGCCCACGGGCATCGTGGTCTCCTCCCAGGTGGAGCGCAGCCACTTCCAGAACCTGGAGAACTGCAAAAACATGCTGCGCGCCCGCCTGGCCGAGATCAAGGAGCGCGAGCACCTCGAGAAGATCAGCGACATCAAGGGCGTGCAGATGAAGATCGAATGGGGCAGCCAGATCCGCTCCTACGTCTTCATGCCCTACCAACTCGTGAAGGATCACCGCACCGAGTTTGAAAACGGCAACATCCAAAACGTCATGGACGGCGACCTGGACGGCTTCATCAACGCCTTCCTGTCGATGAAAGCGGCCAATTAGTGGTCAGTGGTCAGTGGTCAGTGATCAGTAGTCTCATCGTTCACTGACTCTCGCCTCCACATCGGCAAAGATCAGATCGTCTATGTCGAGATCCATCGAAATCCCTCCTCTGTTTTTTCCGCATGGGAAAATTATATGAGCTTCTTTTTTATAATATGACTTGCAAGCAAAAAATGTTTGCGCTATAATGTGTAAGCTTTACGCAATCACTGAGAAAAAGGACGATTCAATATGAGCGCTTCAACCGACAGAAAACAGCGTCAGCAGGCGATCGCCGCCGGGACTGACAAAAAGACCCTCGCCGCGCAGGAAGCGGCCAAGAAGCAGGCGCAGAGCAAGCTCCGCTGGACGCTCGGCACCGTCGCCGTCATCGTTTTGATCGCGGCTGTCATCCTGCTGGACTCCCCCCTGATGATCAAGGGCACCACCGCACTCAAGCTGGGCGACACGAAGCTCTCCCCCGCCGAGGTCAACTACTACTACGGCAACGAATATGTAAACTTTGTCAACAACTACGGCAGCTATGCCTCCGTCTTCGGCCTTGACACCTCCACCGGCGTCGCGGGGCTGAAGGATCAGGACTGCTCCATGATCGAAAACGGCACCTGGCGCGACTACTTCCTCGACGCCGCCGAGCATGACGCGGCGCAGATCACCGCGCTCAACCAGTACGCCGCCGACAACGGCATCGCCCTCACCGACGAAGAGCTTGCCGACGTGGAGGCGAGCTTTGAGGGTCTTGACGAGACCGCCAAAGCGCAGGGCTACGCCGGCGCCGACGCGCTGCTCGCGATGAACTACGGCAGGGGCGTTACGCTGAAGCTGGCGAAGGAAGCCGCGCGGCAGAGCGTGCTCGCCGGCAAGGCTTACGATCACGCGGTGGACGGCTTTGTGTTCACCCCGGAAGAGATCGCGCAGTATTACGAGGATTATAACGGCTCCCACGACTTCTTCGATTTCCTGATCTGCGATGTGAAGGCGAACGTGGAAGAGGGCGCGGAGGCCCCCAGCGAGCAGGCACTTGCCGAGACGCGCGCCGTTGCCGACGCGATCCTCGCCGCCTATCAGGACGGCAGCGACATTGAGGACGTCAGCGAGCGTTTTGAGACCGCTGTGGAGTCTCAGACCGAGCTGGTCTCCGTCCCCCGCACCGGCGTGCAGGGCAGCAGCCTGAGCGAGGATTACAGCGCCTGGCTCATGGACAGCCGCAAGGCCGGTGACGCGACCGTCGTCGACGATTCCGACGGCAGCGGCAGCGCCGTCGTGGTTTTCCTTGCCCGCGAGGACAACCACTACAACACTGTGAACGTCCGCCACATCCTCGTCAACGCCGAGGCCGACGAGAATGGCGTTTACACCGACGAGGCCAAGGCCGCCGCCAAGGCCAGAGCCGAGGAGATCCTGGCCGAGTATGAGGCCGGGGACAAGACCGAGGAGAGCTTTGCCGCGCTGGCGGAGCAGTATTCCGGCGACGCCGGCTCCAACACCAATGGCGGCCTCTATGAGAACGTCCCCAAGGGACGGATGGTCGCTGAGTTCGACGCCTTCTGCTTTGCCGATCACAAGAGCGGCGACACCGCCATCGTCTACGGCGAGAGCGCCAGCTATGCCGGCTACCACGTCGTGTACTTCGTGGGCGAGGGCGAGCTGTACAGCAACGTCATCGCGGAAAGTGAAATGCGCAGTGAAAACGCCTCCGCATGGCTGGAGGATCTGCTTCTTCCCTACGACCCTGTGGAGACCTACTGGATCCGCCTAGTCGGGTGATTTGAAAAATGCCTGTGAAAGCAAAGCTTTCACAGGCATTTTTAGTGGTCAGTGTGCAGGCGATGGAACTTTTTTGTTTCGTGTGCGTCTGAAGAAGTAATTCCTGTAAAAAACGGAGGATGATCTTATGAAAAAAACAGTCTCTCTCCTGCTTGTTCTGATTCTGATGCTCTCCCTCTGCGGCTGCGGCAGCGCGAAAAGCGCGGCCTCCGCCCCGTCGGAGGCAGGGTATTATAACGCATCCTACGATGGGGGCGTGTACGCCGCCGAGGAAGCTTACGCGGAGGCGCCCGCCATGGGGCTTGCCATGTCCGGTGCCGCCAAGAGCGGCGGCACGGAGGAATCGGCGCCGGAAGCAAACCCCGAGAAGATCATTTATTCCTCGGACGTGCGAGTCGAGACCACGGACTTCGAGGGCAGCATCGCCAAGGTGGACGAGCTGCTCAAGGCCGTCGGCGGCTGGGTGGAATCGAGCAGCGTCAACGGCGCAAACTTCTACAACCAGTCGCGGGGCTACCAGAGCACCCGCAGCGCAAGCTACACCCTGCGCATCCCCAGCGCCCGCTTTGACGAGCTGATGGGCTCCCTCTCCTCCCTTGGCAACATCCCCTACACCCATACTTACACCGAGAACGTCACTTCCCAGTACTATGACACCGAAGCCCACCTGAAGACATACCAGACCCAGGAGGCGCGGCTGCTGGAGATGATGGAGGTTGCGGAGACTGTGGAGGACATCGTGATCCTTGAGGATCGGCTCACCGAGCTGCGCTACCGGATCGAAAGCCTGCAGTCCACGCTCAAAAACTGGGATCGCCGCGTCAGCTACAGCAGCGTCAGCCTGAGCATCGAGGAGGTGCGGGAGTACACCCCCGAGCCGGAGATGAAGATCAGCTATGGGCAGCGCCTGTGGCACAGTCTGCGGGACGGACTGCTCGGCGTTGCGGAGTTCTTTGAAGAGCTGCTGGTATGGCTTGTCGGCGCGCTGCCGACGCTTGTGATCCTCACGCTGCTGTTTTTCGTGCTGCGCCCGGTATTCCGGAAATGGATCGCCCGCCGCCGCGAAAAGAAAGCCGCCAAAAAGGAGAGAAGTGGTCAGTAGTCAGTGGCGCAGGGACGAGCATTGTTCGTCCGCAGTGGTCAGTAGATAGCAAACGCAGCAAAAAAGCTTGCAGCTCCGCACGGTACATTCCCCCTTGCGGGCATCTCTAAGAACTCCTGTCCGGCGCTGCGCCGGATCTTTTGCCCCAGCTTTTTGTGCAAAAAACTTGAAATACACAAAGTATTCCTGCGTATTTTGCCCTTCAATCTGAGACAAAATCTCTCGACGCATCACCAGACCCGCGTTTTTAGAGCTGCCTTTGCACGGAGTGCTGCACCCTTGTCGTGCCCCGTATTATAGCTTTTGCACAAAATAAGTCAAGCGTAATTGTGCACAATATCTAAGCGTCAAGAAAATAACGCAGCGTTTTGCGCGGCTCTGTCAGGCCTGTCTCCTTCCTTTCCAGGCAGGAAAAAGTCCGCTTTCCGTGGGATCATACCCGGAAAACGGACTTTTTGTGCAGTTTGAACTGATATATCAGTCTTTCGCTGCGCGCAAAATACAATTCGCCGCGATTCACTGACCATTGGCCACTGGTTACTGCTCGCGGATGCGGCGCATCCAGCAGCGGTGGCACATGGCGACATAGCTGTCGTTGCCGCCGAGCAACACCTGGCTACCCTCGGTGACGATATGCCCCGCGCCGTCGATGCGGGCGTTGACCGTAGCCTTGCGCCCGCAGTCGCAGACGGTCTTGATCTCGGTCAGCGAGTCGGCCAGCTCCATCAGCCGCCGCGCGCCGGGGAAGAAGTGGGTCTGGAAATCCGTGCGCAGTCCGAAGCAGAGTACCGGCAGATCCTCCTCATCCACCAGCTCGCGAAGCTGGTCGATCTGCGCGGGCGTGAAAAACTGCGCCTCGTCCGCGATGATGACGTCGTGCTTGCCCGCCGCGTGGTAAGCCTCCGCGATGTTTTCCTCCGGCGTGAGGATCCGCGCGCGCGCCTCCAGCCCGATGCGGCTGCGGATGAGATCCGCCCCGTCGCGGGTGTCGATGCTGGGCTTGATGAGCCAGACGGACATGTCCCGCTCCTCATAGTTGAACTTGGTGATGAGCGCCTGGGCGGATTTGCTCGAGCCCATCGCGCCGTATTTGAAGTATAACTTTGCCATTTACCTTTATCTCCTGAAAACTGACCACTGGCCACTGATCACTGATTTTGCGCCAGATGCGCGCGGACGCGCTCGATGACCATCTCCAGCGCCACCTTGTTCTGTCCGCCCTCCGGGATGATGACGTCGGCGCGGCGCTTGCTCGGCTCCACGAACTGCTCGTGCATGGGCTTGACCGTGGTCAGATACTGGTCGATAACGCTCTCCAGGCTGCGGCCGCGATCCCGCACGTCCCGCACGATGCGGCGCAGGATGCGCACATCCGCGTCCGTGTCCACATAGATCTTGATGTCCATCTCCCGGCAGAGCTCCCGGCTCTCGTAGATGAGGATGCCCTCCACCACGATGACCCGGGTGGGCTTGACGGTGACGGTCTTGTCCGTACGGTCATGGATCGTATAGTCGTAGACCGGGCACTGGATGGTCTGCCCCCGCTTGAGCCTGCGCAGATCGCGGATCAGCAGCTCCGTATCGAAGGCGTTGGGATGGTCGTAGTTGAGGCGCGTGCGCTCCTCATAGCTCATGTTGTGGTGCGCTTTATAATAGTTGTCGTGGTGGATGACCGAGACATCCGGCCCAAAGCTCTCGATCAGCTTGCGGGTGATGGTGGTTTTGCCGCTGCCGGTGCCGCCGGCGATGCCGATGACCATGATATCGCTCATATCTCCGTCTCCTTCTGGATAGCCTTGCCACACAGGCGAAAACTGTTTTTTCTTATCATATCATAAGCGGCGCGGCGTTTCAATTTGACTTTTCAATTTTTCTTGTTATACTAAAGATAAATATGAAACAGAGGAGGCATCCGCTATGATTTCCACGCCCCATATCAAAGCCGCGAAAGAAGATTTTGCCAAAACCGTTTTGATGCCCGGCGACCCGCTGCGGGCAAAATTCATCGCCGAAACCTTTCTGACCGACCCTGTTCTGGTCAACAACGTGCGCGGTGTGCAGGGGCATACCGGACTCTGGAAGGGCGTTCCCGTGACGGTGATGGCCTCCGGCATGGGCATCCCCTCCATCGGCATTTACACCTGGGAGCTTTTCAACGTCTTTGACGTGGACAACATCATCCGCATCGGCTCTGCCGGCGCCCTGCAGGACGATCTCAAGCTGCGCGATGTGGTGGCCGGCCAGGCCGCCTGCACCAACTCCAACTACGTCAAGAGCTTCGGCCTGGGCGAAACCGCCACCTTTGCCCCCATCGCGGACTTCACGCTGCTGATGAAGGCCGTGGAGGCGGCGGAGGAGCGCGGCGTCAAGCTGCACGTCGGCAATCTCCTCTCCTCCGACACCTTCTATGCCGCCGAGGGTACCGGCAAGAACGACCAGTGGAAGCGCATGGGTGTGCTCGCCACCGAGATGGAGGCCGCTGCGCTCTACGCAAACGCCGCCTACGCCCATAAGCGCGCCCTCTGCCTCTGCACCATCTCCGACCATATCTATCGCCCGGAGGACAACCTCTCCGCCGAGGATCGCCAGAACAGTTTCACACAAATGATGGAAATTGCGCTGGATACGGCAGTCAAAATGGCTTCTCTATAACAAATCCAAAGCCGCCGCGCTTTGGATTTGAAAGGAAGAACAAGGGCAGCGGTCGTGGCGGCGATCTCCCGCGAGCCGCCTGACCTCTTGGCCTTGTTCTGACGCGATGGAGATTGCGCTGGATACGGCGGTTAAAATGGCAGAGCTGTGAGCGTTGTAGGGACGAGCATTGCTCGTCCGCCGGTACGACACAGCCAGGACGAGCAATGGCCGCGCCCTTGCTGTTTACATAAAAAATTTGCCGCCCCTTTCCGCGCCGTTTTGACAAGATAGTGCTTGATTTGCGCCCGCTTATCATGCTATAATGAATTGTATTCCACAGGAGGCTTCCTGAAAAAATTAAAAATGGAGGAAAAACATGAAAAAGATTCTTTCTCTCGCTCTGGTTCTTTGCATGGTCTTCGCTCTGTGCGCCGTCAGCGCCTCTGCCGACGAGGACATCACTGCAGCCGATGTTCCCGATACCATGACTTCTGCGGACGGCACCTATGAGATCGCGTTTGTCACAGACGTCGGCCAGCTTAAGGACAAGTCCTTCAATGAAGGCACCTACAACGGCGTGAAGCTCTTCGCCGCCAAGAATGATCTCAGCTACAAATACTATCAGCCCGCTAACGGCGACCAGGCCACAGATGATGACCGTTTCGACGCCATGAAGGCCGCTGCCGACGCTGGCGCCAAGGCCATTGTCTGCGCCGGCTTCATGCAGGGCACTGCTCTTGCAAAGGCTGCAGAAGCTTATCCCGATGTCAAGTTTGTTTTCATCGACGGTTGGGCCTTTGACGGTCTTGATAACATTGCTGCTGTTGCGTTCCAGGAAGAGCAGTGCGGCTTCCTCGCCGGCTATGCCGCCGTTATGGAAGGCTTCACTGAGCTCGGCTTCTGCGGCGGCGGCGGCGGTGAGAATCCCGCTGTCAATCGTTATGGCTACGGTTACGTTCAGGGTGCTGAGGCTGCTGCAAGCGTGAAGGATGTCAATGTCAACATCAATTATACCTTCCTTTATGGTGCCACCTTCTCGCCTTCCAACGAACTGCAGACCCTGGCTTCCGGCTGGTATGAGACCGGCACTGAGGTCATCTTCTCCTGCGGCGGCTCCATTTTTGATTCCATTGCCGCTGCTGCTTCTGCAAATGATGCCGCCGTCATCGGTGTTGACACTGACCAGTCCGCTCAGTCTGAGACTGTTATCACCTCTGCTCTGAAGGGCATTGGCGAGGCCGCTTTCCAGGCTCTTGAGGCCGCCTATGGCGACAATTGGGCCGATTGGGGCGGCAAGTGCACCGTTCTGGGCGCTGCTGAGAATGCCGTTGGTCTGCCTGTTGACACATGGTCTCTCGAGAATTGGACTGTCGAAGAGTACGCCGAGATGCTCGAGAGCATCATTTCCGGCGATCTGGAGATCGACGCCGACTACGAGAATCTTGACAGCACCGATCATGTCAATCTGAACGTTGTTGCTTGATTTTAAACGCAAGTTTTCTTTTAAGAGGAGCACAAATGTGCTCCTCTTTTTGTTGCAATTCTTCCGTAAAAGCTTTATAATTACAGTAACTATATAGAGAGGCAGGTGAGCACATGGAGACAAATTCGGAATATGTCATTGAGATGTTACATATCACAAAGATATTCCCCGGCATCATCGCCAATGACGATATTTCGCTCCAACTGCGTCGAGGTGAAATCCACGCCCTTCTCGGCGAAAACGGCGCAGGTAAATCCACACTGATGAGCGTCCTGTTTGGTTTGTACCAGCCTGAAGCCGGCGAGATCCGAAAGGATGGTGTCAAGGTAGAGATCAACAACCCGAATGACGCGACCGCGCTGAAAATCGGCATGGTTCATCAGCACTTTAAGCTGGTTGATGTCTTTTCTGTGCTTGACAACATCATTCTTGGCGCAGAGACGACAAAGCTCGGCTTTCTTCAAAAGAAGGAGGCGCGCAAGAAGGTTGAAGCGTTGAGCCAGAAGTACGGTCTTAAGGTGGATCTGGATGCAAAGGTCGAGGACATCACCGTCGGTATGCAGCAGCGTGTAGAGATTTTGAAAATGCTCTACCGTGACAATGAGATTTTGATTTTCGACGAACCCACCGCCGTACTTACTCCGCAGGAAATCGATGAACTGATGGTCACCATGAAGGAATTTGCCAAGGAAGGCAAGTCCATTTTGTTCATCTCACACAAGCTCAATGAGATTATGACCGTAGCTGATCGTGTCTCCGTCCTGCGCAAAGGGAAGTATATTGGCACTGTTGACACCAAGGACACCAACAAGCAGGAATTGTCTAACATGATGGTCGGCCGCCCCGTGCAGTTGGAAGTCAGCAAGACTCCTGCCAAGCCCGGTGAAGAGGTGCTTAGGGTGGAGCATCTGTCCGTTCCTTCTCATGTGCACAAGCGAAACGCGGTCAACGATGTCAGCTTCTCTGTTCGCAAAGGCGAAATTGTTTGCATCGCGGGTATCGACGGCAATGGACAAACCGAATTGATCTATGGTTTGAGCGGCTTGGACAAAACCTCTGGCGGCAGTATCACTCTCTGCGGTCAGGAAATCACTCACCACAGCATTGAGCGGCGCGGCGAGAACATGAGCCATATCCCCGAGGATCGGCACAAGCACGGTTTGGTTCTGGATTTCTCTCTGGAACAGAACATGGTTCTGCAGCGCTTTAATGATCCTCAGTTCCAGCAGCATGGTTTCATCAAAAGGGATGCCGTTCGCAGCTACGCAGAGACTTTGATTGAGGCCTACGATGTGCGCTCCGGTCAGGGGCCGATCACCATCGCCCGCAGCATGTCGGGTGGAAACCAGCAAAAAGCCATTATCGCCCGTGAGGTCGACCGTGACAAACCGCTGATCGTTGCCGTTCAGCCAACGCGCGGGCTGGATGTCGGCGCAATCGAACATATTCACAGTCAGCTTGTCGCACAGCGTGATATGGGCAAAGCGATTCTGCTTGTCTCTTTAGAGCTGGACGAAGTAATGAGCCTGTCTGACCGGATTCTCGTGATGTACGAGGGCGAGATCGTGGGCGAATTTGACCCGAAAAAAATCAGTGTTCAGGAGCTCGGCCTGTATATGGCCGGTGCCAAGCGCATGGGGAAGGAGGGCACGCAGGCATGAAGAAATTCTTTTCCAGCGACAGCGGGCGCAGTTTGCTCGCCTCACTCCTTTCCATTCTGATCGGCCTTGTCGTTGGCTGTATCGTTGTATTGATTGCCGGCATCTCCAACCCCGATATTTCCTTAAAGGGCGCCTGGGAGGGTGTTCAGCTCATTCTGATGGGAATCCTCTCCACCGGGCGTGACGTTGCCGGTAACCTTAGCTGGGGCTTTAACCCCACCAGTATCGGCAATATGCTTTTCCGGTCCATGCCGCTGATCATGACTGGTCTTTCCGTCGCGATCGCGTATAAGACTGGCTTATTCAATATCGGTGCACCCGGTCAGTACTTGATGGGAACCATGGCTTCTCTGATGATCGCGCTGAGCATCCCCAGCAGTTCCTTCCCGCCGGTTTTGATTTGGATCATTGCATTTCTTGCCGGCTGCATTGCCGGTGCTCTCTGGGGCGCAATCCCCGGCTTGATGAAGGCTTTTCTGAACATCAACGAGGTATTAGCCTGCATCATGACCAACTGGATCGCAGCTAACTTCGTCACCTGGATGTTTGACATCAGCAATTTCAAGAACCTTGCTGAGAATACCAAATCCGGCTATGTATACAAGACCACCTATAACAACGTGGCTACGGCAAAGTTGGGTCTGGACAAGCTTTTCCACGGCTCGCAGGTAAACGGTGGTATTCTGGTCGCGATCCTTCTGGCCATTGCCATGTACATTCTCATCAACAAAACTACCCTCGGCTATCAGTTGAAGGCCTGCGGCTCCAACCGTCACGCAGCTCGCTATGCCGGTATTAAGGACAAACGCAATATCGTTCTGTCTATGGCCATTGCAGGTGCCCTCTCCGGTGCCGGCGCCGCGCTCTACTGGCTGTCCGGCAACACGGAGTTCTTCTGGTCCACCTATCAGTCTCTCCCTTCCGCCGGCTTTAATGGCATTCCGGTCGCGCTGCTTGCTGTCAACAATCCCATCGGCGTTATCTTCTCTGGCTTGTTCACGTCCATGCTGAACATCGTTGGTCAGCAGCTGACAAATCTGACGGCTTACAATGAGTATATAACGGATGTTATCATCGCTGTAATCGTCTATTTGAGTGCGTTTTCACTTGTTATCCGTATGTGGCTGAGTGGAAGGAAAAAGAACAAGCCCACATCCAACAGCAATGCCGAACCTGCAAGAGTCGAGAAAGGAGGCCCTAAGGAATGACTTTTCTGATTCAACAAACGCTTTTGTATGCTGTTCCGCTCATGATTGTCGCGCTGGCCGGCGTGTTTTCCGAACGAAGCGGCGTTATCAACCTGGCATTGGAAGGCATTATGATTTTCGGCGCGTTTATTGGCGTATTTTTTGTAAATCTCGTTCAAAAGTCCGGTGCCTATGACGCTGCAAAGGCTGCAAAAGACTGGGTCAGTCTCCAAGGATTTGAAATGCTTGCCATGTTGGTCTCCGCCATTATGGGCGCGGTCTTTTCTCTGCTGCTGAGCTTTGCCGCCATTAATCTCCGCGCTGATCAGACCATCGGCGGCACAGCGCTTAACCTTCTTGCGCCCGCCCTGGTTCTCTTCCTTGTTCGCATCATCGCTAATCAGAACACCTTGAACATGGCGACCGGCGACGCTGCCAGCTGGTTCATGATTAAAAAATCCACGCTCGGCATTGACAAAAAGGTCGATCTGGGCTTCTTGGGTGAAACTTTCATCAATAAGGTTTATCTTGCCACCTATGTATGTATTGTGATTTTCATCATTCTGTCCATTATCCTATACAAGACGCGCTTCGGGCTGCGTCTGCGCGCATGTGGTGAAAATCCGCAGGCTGCCGATTCTCTCGGTATCAATGTCCATAAAATGCGCTACGCAGGTGTCACAATTGGCGGTGCGCTGGCAGGTATGGGCGGTTTTGTCTATGCCCTGACATCCGCAAACTGCTCCTCCAACGGCGATGTAGCGGGCTTCGGCTTCCTGGCGCTGGCGGTTATGATCTTTGGCAACTGGAAACCGCTGAACATTGCAGGTGCTTCATTACTCTTCGGTATGTTTAAGTGCATAGCCGCTGCCTATTCCAGCATTGACATCAACGGGGATCATATCTATATGCTCGCAAATCTTGGCATCAGCTCTCATCTGTATCGGATGCTGCCCTACTTGATCACCCTGCTGGTGCTGGCCTTCACCTCCAAGCACTCCCGCGCCCCCAAGGCCGAGGGTATCCCCTACGACAAGGGCATGAGATAAGCACGCACATTCCATCCACAATTTGCAAAACACAAAAGCTTGGGCCAGGCGTACCGCCTGGCTCAAGCAATCGAAAGGAAACACAATATGAACCAATATCTGGACATCGCGCCCGAAGTGGCGCAGGCCATAAAGGACGGCAAGCCCGTCGTCGCGCTGGAGAGCACCATCATCTCCCACGGCATGCCCTATCCCAAGAACGTGGAGACCGCGCTGCTGGTGGAGCAGACCATCCGCGACAACGGCGCCGTGCCCGCCACCATCGCCGTCATCGGCGGACGGCTGAAAGCCGGGCTCAGCCACGAGGAGATCGAGCATCTGGGCAAGGCCGGTCGCAGTGTTGCCAAGGCCAGCCGCCGCGATCTGCCCGCGCTGGTCGCCCGCGGCGCGGACGGCGCAACCACCGTCGCCACCACGATGATCATCGCCCACATGGCAGGCATCAAGATCTTCGCCACCGGCGGCATCGGCGGCGTGCACCGCGGCGCGGAGGTGACGATGGATATCTCCGCCGACCTGGAGGAGCTGGCACAGACGCCGGTGATGGTGGTCTGCGCGGGCGCCAAGTCCATCCTCGACCTGGGGCTGACGCTGGAGTACCTGGAGACCAAGGGAGTGCCCGTGATCGGCTACGGCACGGAGGAACTGCCCGCCTTCTACACCCGCAAATCCGGCTTCGGCGTGGACTACCGGGTGGATTCGCCCGAGGAGCTGGCCGCCATCTTCGCGGCGCAGCGCGCGCTCGACTACAAGGGCGGCATGCTGGTGACAAACCCCATCCCCGAGGAATACTCCATGGACAAGGCCGTGATCGACGCCGCCATCGAGCAGGCGCTGCAGGAGGCCAGGGAGCAGGGCGTACACGGCAAGGAGACCACGCCCTTCCTGCTTGCCCGCGTGGTGGAGCTCACCGGCGGGGACAGCCTGGAATCCAACATCAAGCTGGTGCTCAACAACGCCAAGGTCGCGTCCCTCACCGCCGCGGCGCTGGCAGGCTGAGTTTTGAGTCACTTGTGATCGTGTCATCGTTAAAAGGGAATGTGAAAACAGTCAAAATTCCCGCTGTCTCCCGTAGGGGCGGCCCTAAAGGACTAGCTTTGCGTCGCTATCAGCCGCCCGCGCGGCGATGCCCACTATATAGGTAAAAAGCACGGCGAAGTCGTAATAAACTGCGAATTCGCCGTGCTTTCTATGCGAAAATGTTCTGCTGTACTGCCGGGCGGCTGATAGCCGCCCCTACGAGTTCAGGGACTTTTTTCATAGCCCCTTTTTCATACTGCTTTCTGATTCGTCTTAAAACAGCACCGCTTTCCGTCGGAATCGACTCAAAACGCAAAACTTATTGTACTTCTTCCAGCGTGGGCATGGCGGGGATCGCGCCGTGGCGGCTGGTGGTGATGGCGGCGGCCTTGTTGGCAAAGGTCAGGATCTCCTCCAGCCGCTGCGCCGTGAGGGTCTCCAAATCCTCCTTCACGAGCCGCGAGAGCGCCGCGCCGAAGAAGGTGTCGCCCGCGCCGTTGGTGTCGCCCACCTTGACCTTCACGCCGGGCACCTTGCCGGTCTTCTCGCCAAAGCGGTAGAACGCGCCGTCCGGCCCGAGCGTCACCAGCACGAGACGGATGCCGTTTGCGGCAAGCTGTGCGCTGCCCTGCTCGAGATCGCTTGTCCCGGTCAGAAGCGGCAGCTCCTCATCGGAGACCTTCAAAATGTCCACCAGCTTGAGCGGCGCGAGCATCTGCTCCACGGCGGTCTTCTCATCCGCCCAAAGGCTTGCGCGGTAGTTGGGATCGTAGCTTACGAGCGCGCCCTTGGCCTTCGCGGTCTCGGCGGCCTGGATCGTCGCGCCGCGGCTGGGCTCGGCGGTCAGGCTCACAGAACCGAAGTGCAGGATTTTGGTATTCTCCAGCAGCGCCGCCGGCACGTCCGTAAAGCGGAGGTTCACGTCCGCGCTGGGATCGCGGTAGAAGCTGAAGCTGCGCTCCCCGCTCGGATCCAGCGAGACGACGGCCAGCGTCGTATGCTGCACCGGGTCCACGCTCATGCCGGAGACGTCCACATCGTTCTCCTCCAGTGTGCGGCGCAGGAAGTCACCGAAGCTGTCACGCCCGACGCGGCCGATATAGGCGCTCTTTGCGCCGAGGCGGGAAGCCGCGACCGCGAGATTCGCCGGCGCGCCGCCGGGGTTTGCGTCAAAGCGGGGGATGCCCTGCTCCGTCAGGCCGGATTGGGTCAGGTCGATCAGGATTTCGCCGATGGCGGTAATGTCGATCATCTTATTTTCCTCCTGTATATAGGGGTTTCAGGCTCATCAAGTTACACTTAGGCTTAGTGGATACGAACACCGGCAGAGGTTCGAATCCACTAAGCTTATGCTACCATTCCCCGCGCCAACAGTCAACCGTTTTTGCAATACACGCCAAAAAAATCGCCATTTGCGCCGTCCTTCGCCGCACGGGGTGCACATCGTGTATAATGCTATTATCACATGACACAAAAATAACAACGAAGGAGGAGCCATGAAACGATTGGATTTTAACCGTGGCTGGCTGTGCCGACCGCTGAAGGAGGGCGCGCAGGCGATCCCCGTCACGCTGCCGCACGACGCCATGCGCACGGAAGCGCGCGTCCGCAGCAGCGTCGGAGAGGGCAACATCGGCTGGTTTGAGGGCGGCGATTACGAGTATATCAAGCGCTTCACCGTCCCCGAGGAGCTCAAGGGGCAGAAGCTGGTGTTTGAGTTTGAGAGCGTCTACCACAACGCGGAGGTCTGGCTGAACGGGCAGAAGGCCGCCTTCCGCCCCTACGGCTACTCCAATTTCTATGTAGAGGCAAACGACTTTCTCCGCGAGGGGGAAAACGAACTGCGTGTGGTCGCCCACAATGCCGACCAGCCCAACTCCCGCTGGTACTCCGGCACGGGCATCTTCCGCCCGGTGTGGCTCTGGAGCGCGGGCGAAAAGCACATCCGGCTCAACGGCGTCCGCATCCAGACGCTCTCCATCGCCCCGGCCAGCATCCGCGTGGAGGTCAAAACCTCCGTCCCGGGGGAGGTGGCGCTGGAGATCCTGGACGGCGAACGCGTCGTCGCCACCGAGAGGGGCGAGAAGCTCTTTACGCTTTCGATCCCCGACGCGAAGCTCTGGAGCCCTGACACGCCCCATCTCTACACCGCGCGCGTCCGCTTTGGGGACGACTGCGTGGAGGAGCGCTTCGGCATCCGCGCGCTGAGCTGGACGCCGGAGAAGGGCGTGGCGATAAACGGCGAGCGCTGTGTCATCCGCGACGCCTGCATCCACCACGACAACGGTCTGCTCGGTGCCTGCACCTATCCCGAGAGCGAGGAGCGGCGCATCCGCATCCTCAAGGAGGCGGGCTAGTCGAGTAGCTAAGGGGGCTTTCACCCCGAGGCTCTCACGGAACCGTACGTGAACCTCTCGGTTCATACGGCTCTTATCAATCACAATACCATCATCA
>CACZXQ010000010.1 GCA_902785115.1 Oscillospiraceae bacterium
GCGAATTCGCCCAACTTTTTTGCAGATGCTTCCATGTTACCGCCGGGAGGCTGATAGCGACGCAAAGCTAGTCCTTTAGGGCCTCCCCTACATTCTCACACGGGCTTTTGAGACATCCCCTTGTTTTTTGCTAATCACTAAGCACTGACCACTGACCACTTATTCGTAGTCCACCACGTTTGCCCAGCGGAGGAGGAAGTCCCGCTCCTCGAGATTGCCCTTGACGGACTGGGAGGCCGCGACGATGGGCATCCACTTTTGCACATAGCGCTTGTCGATGTCGCTCTTTTCGCAGAAGAGATCGAGATATTCATCGGCGGTCTTCGCGTCGCCGGTGAGGTTGAAGGTCAGGAAGGTGCGCGCGGCGTCGGCGGAGGCGTTGCCCTGCGTGGCGTGCGCCCAGTCGAGAACATAGAGCTCCCCCTTCGGGGTGAGGATCACGTTTGAGGGGCAGAGGTCGCCGTGGCAGAGCTTGTCGTGCGTGGGCAGCCCCTCCAGACGGATCAGAAGCTCATAGCGGGTCACGGGGTCTAAGTCCGCCGTGAGGATCTTGCGGTTCATCTTGTCCTTGAGGCGGCTTAAGAGCGGGCTGCGCTTGGTGTGGATCAGGATCTGCGTATCCACCAGCATTTCGAGGTACTTGGCCTTGTTTTCCGGGTCGTCCCGCATCAGGTGGGAGAGGGTCTGCCCCTCGATATACTCCGAGACGATGGCCCAGCGGCCGTCGACCGTCGTGACCTCAAGGATCTTCGGCACGTTCAGCCCGATGCCCTCCACGCGTGCCTGGTTGAGCGCCTCGTTGAGGATGTCCGCCTTGGAAAAGCTGTGGTTGAAGACCTTGACGGCCTTATCGTCCACGCGGTAGATGGTTTTTGTCTTGCGTTCGGCGATCACGGTGTCGAGATTCATGCGTTCTCTCTCCTTTCAAGCTGGCTTGCGTCGGGCTTTTCGTTCTCCTGAAAGCTCCTGCCGTAGTAGGCGTTGAGGTACATCTGCTTGATTTCGGAAATCAGCGGGTAGCGCGGGTTGGCGCCGGTGCACTGATCGTCAAAGGCCTGCTCGCTCATCTCGTCGAGCGTGGCGAGGAAGGCCTCCTCATCGGGCACATAGTCGCGGATCGTGGGCTTGATGCCGATCGTTTTCTTGAGCGCATCGATCTTCGCGATGAGCGCGTCCAGCTTCTCCTGATCGGTCTCACCCTTACAGCCCAGATACTCCGCCACTTCGGCGTAGCGCGCGAGGGTGTGCGGGTGGTCGTACTGGGGGAAGGTGCCCATCTTGGTGGGCGCCTCGCAGGCGTTGAAGCGCAGCACCTCGTCCATCATCAGGGCGTTGGCCAGGCCGTGGGCGATGTGGTGGAAGGCGCCAAGCTTGTGCGCCATGGAGTGCATCACGCCGAGGAAGGCGTTGGCAAAGGCCATGCCCGCGAGGGTTGCGGCGTTGGCGACCTTTTCACGGGCCTCAACGTCCGAGCCGTCCTCGTAGGCGCGGGGCAGATAGGTGAAGAGGCTCCCCAGCGCGCGCAGCGCAAGACCGTCGGTGTAGTCCGTCGCCATGACGGAGGCGTAGGCCTCGAGCGCGTGGGAGACTGCGTCGATGCCGGAGGAGGCGGTGAGCCCCTTGGGCGCGGTCATGTGGTAGTCCACATCCACGATCGCCATGTTGGGCATGAGCTCGTAGTCCGCGAGGGGGTACTTGATGTTGGTACTCTCGTCGGTGATGACGGCAAAGGGCGTTGCCTCGCTGCCTGTACCGGCGGAGGTGGGAACGGCGACAAAATATGCCTTTTCGCCCATCTTCGGGAACTTGTAGATGCGCTTGCGAATATCGCTGAAGCGCATGGCCATGTCGGAGAAGTCAGCCTCGGGATGCTCGTAGAGCACCCACATGATCTTCGCCGCGTCCATCGGGGAGCCGCCGCCGATGGCGATGATGACGTCGGGCTTGAAGGAGGCCATCTGCGCCGCGCCCGCTCTCGCGCAGGCGAGGGTCGGATCGTTCGGCACATCGTGGAAGCAGGTGTATTCGATGCCAAGCTGCTCAAGTCTGGCGAAGACACCGGAGGCCGCGCCGCTCTTGTAGAGGTGGGGGCCGGTGACGATAAAGGCGCGCTTCTTGCCCATGTCCTTGAGCTCCGCGAGCGCAACGGGCAGGCAGCCCTTCTTGATATAAATCTTCTCGGGCGCGCGGAACCAGAGCATATTCTCCCTTCTTTCCACAACGGTTTTGATGTTCAGCAGGTGCTTGACGCCGACGTTCTCCGACACGGAGTTGCCGCCCCAGGAGCCGCAGCCCAGCGTCAGCGACGGGGTCATGGCGAAGTTATAGAGGTCGCCCAGGCCGCCGTGGGAGCTGGGGGAGTTGACCACGATGCGGCAGGTCTTCATCCGCGCCTGGAACTCCGCGAGCTTATCCTGCTCGGTGGCGGTGTTGAGATAGATGGCGGAGGTATGGCCGCGGCCGCCGTCGGCGATCAGGCGTTCGGCCTTGTTGAAGGCGTCCTGAATGTCGCTTGCGCGGTACATAGCCAGCACCGGGGAGAGCTTTTCGTGGGCAAATTCCTCGCTCAGCTCGACGGACTCCACCTCGCCGATCAGGATCTTGCTGCCCTCGGGCACCTTGACGCCCGCGAGAGCCGCGATCTTCGCGGCACTCTGGCCGACGATGCTCGCGTTGAGGGAGCCGTTGATGAGAATGGTCTTGCGCACGGGGTCGAGCTCGTCTTCCTTTAAGAAATAGCAGCCGCGGGACGCAAACTCGCGTTTGACCGCGTCATAGACCTTATCCAGCACGATGACCGACTGCTCGGAGGCGCAGATCATGCCGTTATCGAAGGTCTTGGAGTGGATGATGGAGTTCACGGCAAGCTGAATGTCCGCCGAATCGTCGATGATGGCGGGGGTGTTGCCCGCGCCGACGCCGAGGGCGGGCGTGCCGGAGGAGTAAGCGGCGTTGACCATGCTGGGGCCGCCGGTGGCGAGGATGATGTCGGACTCCTTCATCAGAAGCCGCGTCATCTCGCGGGAGGGCGCGTCGATCCAGCCGATGATGTCCTCGGGCGCGCCGGCGGCGACTGCGGCCTCCAGCACGACCTTGGCAGCCTTGACGGTGCTGCTCTTGGCGCGGTGGTGGGGGCTGATGATGATGCCGTTGCGGGTCTTGAGGGCGAGCAGGGTCTTGAAGATCGCGGTCGAGGTCGGGTTCGTGGTCGGGATGATCGCGCAGATCAGGCCGAGCGGCTCCGCGATCTTGCGCATACCGTAGGTCTTGTCCTCCTCGATCACGCCGCAAGTCTTCGTGTTGCGGTAGGCGTTGTAGATATACTCCGAGGCAAAGTGGTTCTTGATGACCTTGTCCTCCACGATGCCCATGCCCGTCTCCTCGACGGCGGCGCGGGCCAGCGGGATGCGGGCCTTGTTGGCGGCGGTGGCGGCGGCAAGGAAGATCTTATCGACCTGCTCCTGCGTGTAGTGGGCATAACGCTCCTGCGCGGCCTTGACACGGAGGATTTCCTCCTCAAGCTGCGGCACCGTTTCGATCACGGGATATTGATGACTCATGCGCGTTCGTCTCCTTTATTAACTTCCATTGCGAAACTCCGGTTTCGCAATGGAGAACTCGCGGCGGACAAAAGCCTCGCCCTCAAGTTCGTGATTATTTTAATGCACCTGCGCTTTTTCGGCAATTGGGAGAGTAGCCGAATTTTGTTATAGTTTTGGCAAATTTTTGGCTTTCATTCGTTGATTTTGCCGGAGACTCTGCAATTTCCCCAGACCGCCCTGCGAAACGGGCGATTTCGCGCAGCTTTTTTGTGTTTTCTCACAAAATGCACGGGTGCGGAAAAAAAGGCTTGCAATTTGCCCGTCGACTCTGTATAATCACCAAGCGAAAAGAAGATTTTTAAGCATCGGCCCCGAGAGACCGGCAAGATCTGATATAGGATACGGGTAGGGAGTATTGTGCCCGAGCTGTGAAGATTCCGTCTTGCCACTCTGTGGTAAGGCGTTTTTTGATTCCCTCAAATCAGCCCCTTATGGGTCAGATTTGATAGAGGGACTTGCGCTTATCGCACGAGGCGCTTGCGGGGGACGCGCCGCGTTTGGTCGGTGCAAGGCCTCGCAAAGCTCGGCTTAGCGTGTTTTTCGCCTTGTGGGGCGAAAAATCAGAGGCGTTCCCTCTCTGAACTCCCCCTCTATGAGGGTAAATGAAATCGTTACTGAGGGCTTTTTATGCGTACCAAAGCACAACTGATGGACGAGGCCGCCATGAACCGGGCGCTCATGCGCATCTCCCACGAGATCGCGGAGAAGAACAAGGGTGTGGACAACGTGGTGCTGGTGGGCATCCGCCGCCGCGGAGAACCCATCGCACGGCAGATCCGCGCCAATATCGAGAAGATCGAGGGCGTCTGCGTCCCCTGCGGCAGCATCGACATCGGCTATTACCGCGATGATCTCCGCCCGCTGAGCGACGCGCCCCAGGTAAAGCGGACAGAGCTGCCCTTCGACGTGGAGGAGCGCGACGTGGTGCTCATCGACGACGTGCTCTACACCGGGCGCACCGCCCGCGCCGCCATTGAGGCGGTGTTCTCCTGCGGCAGACCCAGAAGCATCCAGTTTGCGGTGCTGGTGGATCGCGGGCACAGAGAGCTCCCCATCCGCGCCGACTTCGTGGGCAAAAACGTCCCCACCGCGCGAACGGAGCTGGTGGAGGTCCGTCTGCCGGAATTCGACGCGGAGACCGGCGTCTGGCTCATGGAGCTTGACAATGAATCATGCGCAATCCAAATTGAGATAAAGTGAGGTACAAACAAACCATGGGTAAAGAAAAAAAGGCACAGCTTGACGCCCCGATCTACGACGCGCGTGAGCTCGGCACCCCGAAAATGCTGGTGCTGGGGCTGCAGCATCTGTTCGCCATGTTCGGCGCAACGGTTCTGGTTCCGATTCTGACCGGTCTGAGCGTGTCTGCAACGCTGCTGTTCGCAGGACTTGCGACGCTGTTCATGCACCTGGTGACCAAGAAAAAGGTTCCCGTTTTCCTCGGCTCCTCCTTCGCCTTCCTCGGCGGCTACTTCGCCGTTGTCGCCTCCGGCGCCGAGCTCGGTCTGAGCCAGCGTGAGGCGCTGCCCTACGCCGGTGTGGGCGTTGCCTGCGCGGGTCTTTTGTACCTCGTGCTCTCCCTGATCTGCAAGGCCTTTGGCTCGAAGAACGTCATGCGCTTCTTCCCGCCCGTTGTCACCGGCCCGATCATCATCGCCATCGGCCTGATCCTCGCCCCCTCCGCCATCAACAACTGCTCCACCAACTGGTTCATCGCGCTGGTTGCCATCGTGGTCGTGATCGTCTGCAACATCTGGGGCAAGGGCATGATCAAGATCGTCCCCATCCTGATGGGCGTGCTCGCCTCCTATCTGGTCGCCGTGCTGACCGGCAACGTCGATTTCACCGTGGTCAAAGAGGCCGCCTGGATCGGCTTTCCCTTTGAGATGCAGGATACCGTTTTCGGCCTTTTCGCCTCCGGCAATGTCAACGGCGGTCTGGTCGTCTCCTCCATCATTATGATCGTCCCCATCGCCTTTGCCACGATGATGGAGCATGTCGGTGACATCTCCGCCATCAGCGGCGCCATCGGCAAGAACCTGATCGAAGACCCCGGTCTTGACCGCACCCTGATCGGTGACGGTATCGGCACCACGATCGCCGCCCTCTTCGGCGCGCCGGCCAACACCACCTACGGCGAGAACACCGGCGTTCTCGTGCTGACCAAGGTTTACGATCCCAAGGTCGTGCGTCTCGCGGCGCTCTACGCGATCGTCCTCTCCTTCTGCCCGAAGTTCGCGGCTCTGATCTCCGCGATGCCCGCGGCCACCATCGGCGGCGTGTCCATCATCCTCTACGGCATGATCTCCGCCGTCGGCGTGCGCAACATGGTCGAGAACCACACCGACTTCCAGAAGTCCAGAAACGTCATCGTCGCGGCCGTGATCCTCGGTCTTGCGCTGGGCATCAACTTCTCCGACATCGGCGCCATCACCTTCGCCATCGGCAGCATGAACGTCTCCCTCTCCGGTCTGGCCGTGGCCTCCATCGTCGGCATCCTGCTCAATGCTGTCCTTCCCGGAAAGCGCGACGAGTTCATGCCGAACCAGGAAAACTCCGGCTCTCTCGGCAAATTTTAAAGAATATAACTTTTGGGGATGTGAAAATTTTTCACATCCCCTTTTTTAAAGAAGGACACGACATGAACATACATGACATTCTATCCGCCATGATCGCCGCCGAGGAGGAGGCGTCGGAGCTGATGCTGCACGCGGGTGCGATCCTTGCCGAGCGGAAGACCGATCGTCGCGACGTAGTCACGGAATATGACCGGAAGGTCCAAGCGCTGCTTCTTGACCGGCTCTCGACTGCGGTACCCGGGGCGAAATTCTTCTGCGAGGAGAACGACCGGCACGACGACCTCGGCGCTGAGCATCTGTTCATCATCGACCCCATCGACGGCACCATGAACTTTGTGCACGGCCTCAATCACAGCTGCATCTCCGTGGCGTATATGAGCCGCGGAACGCTCCTTGCGGGCGCGATCCGCAACCCCTACGTAAGCGAGCAGTTTACCGCCCTGCGTGGTGAGGGCGCGTTTTTAAACGGGCAGAGCATCCATGTCTCCGAGGCGCGGCTCTGCGACACGCTGGTGGTCTGCGGTACCGCGCCTTACGAAAACAACAGCCCGGAAAAGACCTTCCGCCTGATGGAGAATGCCTACCGGGCAAGTCTCGATATCCGGCGGCAGGGCTCTGCGGCGCTGGATCTCTGCAGCGTGGCAGCAGGCCGTGCCGGGGTATATTTTGAAATGGCGCTCTCGCTCTGGGACTATGCGGCGGGGGCGCTGATCGTGGAGGAGGCCGGCGGCGTCTGCACCCGGCTCGACGGAACAGCGCTTCCCTACGACGCCTCACGCCCCAGCGTTTTTGCCGGCGGAAAGACCGCCTGCGCCGATTTCCGTAAGCTGCTTTGATGAAAAGGGCTGTCTCAAAACTGACGTTTTGTGACAGCCCTAATGTTTTGTGTAAAATGTTTTTGATTTCTGTCTGATACCTAAATTCTGAAAACTGGGGCTTCGAGAAAACTTGTTTTCTCGAAGCCCCTGATTTTTTATCTTTCTTTCTTCCCTCCGCGGAGGATCATCCAGCCGCCTGCGGCTATCGCGCCGAGGCTGATGACCGCCAGGGCGACATAGAGCGCTATGGGGGCTTCATCGCCGGTTCTCGGTGAGCCGGTGTTCGTGCCGGAAGCGCTGCTGCCGGTGGTGCTGGTGTAGCTGCTGCCGGAGCCACCGCTCGTATAGCTGCTGCCGATCCGCTGCCAGACGGCATAGAGCGTCACGTTGCCGTTGCTGATGCGGACGCTGTTGCCGGCGTAGTACATGGCCGCGCCGCTGCGCGTGGGAGACCAGCCCAGGAACTTATAGCCGCTGCGCGTCGGAATGCCGGAGGCAATGACCATCTCCACAGCGCCGTTTTCATCGCTGACGCCGGACTGCGCTGCGGGAGCGCCGGTACCGCCGTTGGCGTTATAGAACAGCGTGTAGCTGGGATTTTCCTTCCACACCGCGTAGAGCGTCGTATCCTCCTTGACGAGGATGTCCTGATCCGCCTTCCTGGGGGCGTCATACTTGTATGTGCCCGTGGTGGAAGCCGGATCCTCGCTCCAGCCCTGGAAGGTGAAATACTTCCGGCTGGGCTCCTGCTCGGGAATGTCGATGCTGACGCCGGTGCCGAGCTTTAAGACTTCTATGATCGGCTCCGGCGCGCCGGTGCCGCCGTTCGCGTCAAAGCTCAGCACGACGAGCTTCTGATCCACGTCGGCAATGCCATCCTCGTTGATGTCCGTTCCGTAGACGGCATAGACCGTCTGCGTGCTCAAGGAGGCGATATCAATGGTTTTCAGCGTGGCAGGTGCCGTGTCCTTGCGGTTGTAGATGGTGGTATCGCGCTCAGCGGTCCAGCCGAGAAACACCACCGCTACTCCGTTCACGTCCGCATGGGTGGGGACATTCTCCGTCTCCAGCACGTAGCCGGTCTGCGCGGAGACATGCAGCGGCTCAGCGGGGCCGCCCTCGCCGCCGTTGACGTCATAGGTCAGCCAGGCGGTGGGGTCGGGCAGCATCTTGGTCCTGGCTTCCTTCTCCACGCTGCTGGCAGTCCAATCCTGAACACGACCCCCGATATTGAAGCTCAGGCTGTTGATGCGGCCGCGGGAGATCAGGTAATCGTCAAACATAAAGCTCGACCGCGGCAGCGTACCGGTGCAGGTGAAGGTAAAGGGCTCGCTCAGCTCGTCAAGGTGATCCTTCCAATCATCCGCCAGCTCGATATTCAGCGTGATCTGCCGCTCTGTCGGCGCAGTCTGCGTATCGGAGAGGCGGAAGATATTGCTCTCGAAGCTGTAATCCACCGCGCCGAGCGCCGTTGCGAAGGACATGCGGTTGTCCAGCGTCACGGTGAAGCTGCCGGAGGCGCTGTTGACCTGGTTCGCCCCCAGCTTGATCGCGCTGACCAGCGTGTCGGGCAGCTTGACGCTCAGCGTATAGCCCAGCTCGTAGCGGGTAAGCGCCAGGTTGAGAGCCTGGTATACCAGCTCGTCCTTATCGACCTGCCAAATGAGGCCGCTCTCCTCGCTGGTCTCACCGCCGAGGCCGCCGAGGCCGCCGATACCGCCGATGTCGCCGGTGCGCTGGCTGCTGGTGTTCTCGATCAGTCCGCCCTGCACGATGAAATCATCGTTGTTCTCTTCGGGTTCGTTGTTTTCCTCGGGCTCGTTGTTTTCTTCGGGCTCGTTGTTTTCTTCGGGCTCGTTGTTTTCTTCGGGTTCGTTGTTTTCTTCGGGTTCGTTGTTCTCTTCCGCTTTGAAGTGGCCCATAACGACGGCGTTGCTGCCGATCTTTACATGCTCACTGTTGTCGGCGCTGATGGCATTCAGACCCTCGGGCGCTTCGACAACGTCGGTATCCTTCACGGCCGCGCCATCCTCCACCGTGAGCGAGGAGTCACCCGCAACGCGCACAGCAGACAGGCCGCCGAAGTTACGAAGCTCCGTGCCGGGGTTGAGGATCAGGGTGGAACCGCCGTAGACGGCAATGATCGCGTCCTGCACGCGGTTTTCGTTGCCCCCGCCGCCCTCAAGATCCTGGGGCAGGTATTCCTCCCCCATGTAGGCGCCGTAGTCGTTAAAGATCACGCTGTCCACAGACAGTGTCGCACGCGTGCCGTCGCTGCCCTGCAGATCGCCCACCTCGAGGATGGCGGGATTGTATGTACCGCGCAGGCTGTCATACGCCTTTTCAAATTCAGCGTCGCGGGCGACGATGAAGGCGCCTTCGTTGCTCATCAGCACCACGTTCTTGCCGTAAATGCGCACAACACTTTTCACGGTTACATCGCTCAGCAGGATGATATACACCTTGCTCTCGCTGCAGGAGTTGGCGCGTGCGGCTGCGGCGTTCAGCGTTGCGAGCGGATACTCCTCGCTGCCGTCGTTGCCGTCATCCCCGCTTGCGGAGACAAAAATTTCTTTTACGCCTGTCTCCTTCAGCGCAGACGCATCCAGCGTGGCGCTGACCTTCTCCGGCGGCTGGGCGCCGGAGATCTCCCCTTCTGCCAAGGCGGGCACAGCCAGGCTCAGCAAAAGGGAGAGCACAAAGACGAGGGACAGAAGCCGTCTCACTTGTTTGCTCATCTGTTCAGTCCTCCATATTCTCGTCTGACGTTCAAAATCAGACAATAAGTTACAAAACAGAGCTGTTTACATAAGTTTATTTACATTTTATGCGCTATTAAACTATTTTATTATAACAAATCCGTGACAGAAATGCAAGCGCTCGCTCCTGTTACGCAGAGCTTTTCCCGCTTTTCCCGTGTTTTTTGCCGCGAAAAAAGAACCCCGGCGCCGTCGTCTTGCCGCAGGCAGGGCGATGGCGCCGGGGGCTTTTTATATTAGGTAAGAAAACTTTTTGGTGGGATTTCAAATTTTGAAGTCTCTGAACAAAAGTAATTCTCTAAAGAAATTGGTGGTTTTTGCGATATAGAATATCTAATGTGTAGTCTTTTGACTGTCACATCTGGGCTGGCTTGCACTATCTGGCTTGCCCATTGTGACCGAGCCGTGATCACTTATGGCAGCCCAACATCCCTATGCAGATTGTTTTTTTCTCCACCATTAAGTTTGGAGAAATCCCACTGAAAAGTTTAGAGAAATGTTTTCCTTCCAGGATTGCTAAAATTGCAAATCCTACCTAAAAGTTTGGATACCCTTTATATTTTGCCTCCGCCGTCAGGAGGCGAAGAGCAATCACAAAGGAACCGCTCTTTCTTCCTCACATCAGCTCTCTGTCCTCTTCCACGCCGCAGGAAATGTTCAGATTCCCGTTGCGGCAGCGGATGGCGTCGATAAATTCCTTGCTGTGTCCCGCGTCCTTGAGCTCCACGGCATAGCTGAGCTCGAAGAGCGTGCCGAGGTTTGTCGTGCGCACGCGGATCAGCTCATGGCTGCGGGTATATTCGGCAAAGAGGTCGTCAAACAGCTCGTCATAGGCTACATTTTCCGGCACGGTGATCTTGAGCACCCTGCGCTGCGCCGCGCTCTCCCCGAAGCGGAAACGGTCGAGCGCGAGGGCGTAGACCGCCATCACGAGGAAAAACAACGCCGCGTAGCCCACATAGCCCATGCCGCAGGCAAGGCCGATGGTCACGGAGAAAAACAGCCCTGTGATCTCTTTGGCGGTGCCCGGCGCACTGCGAAAGCGCACCAGCGCAAAGGTGCCGGCCACGGCAAGACCCGCCCCAATGTTGCCGTTTACCAGCATGATGACCAGCGCCACCACCGGCGGCAGCAGCGCGAGCGACTGCCGGAAGGCCGCAGAATGGCGGTCACGCCCGGAAAAGACCAGGGCCGACAGCAGCCCCAGCACCATCGCCGTAAAGATGCAGATCAGGAAGGAAAGCGCGCTCATTTCGCCGCCGACAATACTGTTAAGCATGCTGTGTTACCTCAAACATTTCATATAGTATATGGTCTTTATACGCTGTGCCGTATTTGGAAAAGCTTGCGGGATAGATCTTGAGCCGGCTCATCAGTCCGGCGAGCCAGAGCGGCGCCGCCTCGGGGATCTTCAGCTCCATCAGCACCTCGCCCGGCGCCGTCAGAGGCTCCCCGGCGCTCCCGGCGCAGAGATCCAGCTCCCGCTCCCGGTAGCGCAGGTTTTCGTCGAAGGTGATGCGAAGCTCGCTGTTTTCCAGCGCGCGCCAGGCCGTGCGCTCGCAGGCGATAAAGGCGCGCGGCGCGGGTCGGTATCGGCGCAGGAACCATTCGATCTCCCGCGCGGTCTGCCCCTCCTCCGGGGCGATGCCTTCGCCGGAGAGCCAGGAGGCAGCCTGCGCTGCTGTGGCGGTGACGCGCCGCTTGTACACAACGCCGCGGTATTTCTTCTTGAGCTCCACGAACACCTCTCCCGTCGGCTCGGGAACGCCGTAGCTGCGCAGGCGCAGCTTTTCCTTGAACACCGGCGCGTCCAGGGAATGGCGGATCAGCCAAAAGTCCGGCGTGTCATAATAAAGGGAGCAGACCGTGCTCTGAAAATATTCATCCGGCTCGATGTGGGCGCGCAGTCCCTCCATCAGTTCCCGGTACTGCGCGGCGGAGAGCAGGTATTTCTTTTCAATGCGCTTGAAGCTCAGAATGGTTTCACTCATACAGGTCTCCGAAATAGCTTTCCCGTTCCTCTGCCGTAAGGTTCAAATGCCAGCAGAGCTGCTGCAGACAGCTTTTGTTCCATGCGTCTTCATCAAACTTTGCCCGCAGGAGGGAAACGTCAGACTCCCATTTGCTTTTGGACATTCCGAAGCGCTGATAGTCCCGCTCGATCTCAGGCTCGACCTGCGCTGTCAGCCGGTCAAACTCCTTCTGCACATTCTCCGATGAAAGCACGCCGCCAAACAGCTCCGCCGCACGGCGCAGCAGCCGATCCCGGAACGCGGGGCTTTCCAGCAGCGGGCGCACGATTTTGCCGCTGACCTGCCTTGTCTCGAGCTCCGGCAAGGCAAACATATTGCGAAAGCAGACCTCAGATTCCCAGAACGTGGCGTCCAGATCGTAAAACACCAGCCGCCATTTTCCGTCTCCCTCCGTGGAGTGGGCATAGCGCACATTGCCGTAGGTCAGATCGGTGTTGCCGGTGTAGCCCTCCAGGATACACCAGTCGATCACACTGTCCACGTCCACCATGGTCTGCGCCTGCTCGTAATGCTCCGGCAGGGAGAGATCGTGCTGTGTCAGATAGTCAAAAAGCTCAAACACACTGTCATACATCTGCGCCTGGGACTCAATGACCTCCACGCTCTGCTTGCTGACGCCCATCAGATCCGCATAAAACTGCTCGTTGGTCTTTTCCATCAGGTTATACACGCCCCAGTATTCCCCGTTGATATAGAGGACGCAGAATTTGCTGCGCCCCGTGACGGCGCGGTTTCCCGCCTGCAGGCAGAGATTCTGGCAGAGTGCGTTTTTCACGACGGTGTTAAAATAGTCCTGTCCCGCGCGCAGAACCAAACTGCCGAAATGCTCGACCCCGCCGCCGTAAATGTCATAATCAAGCTGCTTTTGTCCGTAGCGCTCGCGGAAAAAGACGGCCATGTTCTTCTTGTCGAGCTGCAGGCTGGTCTCCCCGTGCATACGCAGGCCGCAGGAGGCGTGAAAGCCGTCCTCCCCCTCATAGAGGGCGAGTGTGGCGGGGGCTTCCTGTTCCTTGCCCCAGTTTCCCCAGACGTTATAGACCCGGTTGAAGGTTTCGACAGAGTCGGTCACCAGGCTCAGAACCGGCAGCGTGTGCCCCTCATTGATGATGAAGGTGAACACAGCGGGCTTGCTGGCAAGCGCCCCCTCCTCCACGGCGATGACGCGCAGTACCGCGGTCCTCTCGAGCATAAAGGGCTCCGTATAGCGCACGGCGTTTTCATCGGGCATCTCATCGCCCAGGCTGTAATAGATCTCCCCGGGCGCGGCGAGCTCCACGCGCACGCCGTCCGTATCCTCAAACACACCGTCACGCGTGAGAAGCACCGGCTGCGCCGACACCCTGCGGCAGCCGTCGGCATTCTCCTCCTCCGGAGTCGGTTCGGCAAAATAGAACCAGCCCGCTTCGCCCTCCATGCGGCCGAAGCTGCCGCCGTAAGGGATGCCGCGAAGGGAAGCCCAATCCATCAGCGTACCGTCACTCCGGCTCAGATACAGCTGCTCGCCCCCACTCGAGAGCGCGAAGCCCGTCGAGGGGTTCGGCAGCAGATCGTCAGTCTCTTCCCCGCAGCGGACGAGGAAAAGCGCGCCCGGCGCAAGCTGGCGCTCAGGGAGGCGGTAGAGATCAGGCTGCTGATGATCGTCAGACAGGCAATAATCCGAAAGCTCGATCGTTTCCCCGGAGACGTTTTTGAGCTCCACCCAGTCGCTGCCAGCCAGTTTCCACTCGTCGTACCCCGGATTGAAGACGCAGACCTCCTGGATCAGCAGGGGGCTTTGCGGGTACTGTGTCTGCTGCTGTTCCGTGTAGCCCGCCGCCGTGTTCGGCCAGCCAGGCGTGGGATAGAGCGTCTCGGCATATTCACCGTTCTCCCCCAGCGCCACCGCCAGATCCGCAGCAGCGCTCATGCAGGGGGCGGTGGAGAGAACGCGCCCCGCGGCGTCCCGCAGGATCACGCTCTCGCCTTCGGAAAGGGAAAAGGCCGCGTGCCCCTCCCCGGGGCGATCCTTGCCGGAGGCCCAGTAAATGCGCTGCTCGCCCGGCGCGATCACGCCCGAGAGCGGCAGCTCCGCCTTTTTTCCCCCGTCGCTCAGGGAGAAGCCGCTAAGCACCACAGCCTCATCGCCGTAGTTTTCGATCTCGATCCAGTCTGAAAAATCGCCGTCAGCATCCCGCAGCACCGCCCGGTTTTTCGCCATCAGCTCCGAGACGCGCAAGGTTGCCGGCGTCGATTCCGGTCGAAGCGTCTCCGCTGCCGGGCTTGGCGCGTCCTGCACCGCTGCCGGGATCGGTTCGTCCTGTGCCGCCGGCGCTTCACTCGCCGCCCGGGCACAGCCCGTCAGCAGCAGAAGGGGAAGCAGCAGCGCCGCGAGGCGGCGTTTTGTTTTTTGAAAATATGTCATCTTGTCTCCAGGATTTTTCTATTCAGCCTTAGGCTTGGTGGATTCGAACCCCTGCCGGCAGAAGTTCGAATCCACCAAGCCTTACCTTAACCGCATTATTATAATGGAAAGACCGAAAAGTGTCAACGCGCCCGTTGCCATTTTTAGAATTCATTGCTATACTGGCAATATCATCTTTCAGGAGTATTGTACATGAACACGATCGTCGTCATCGGCGGCGGCGCTTCCGGCCTGATGGCCGCGCTGACCGCCGCGGAGAACCCGGAAAACCGCGTCATCCTGCTCGAGCGGCAGCAGCGGGTGGGGCGCAAGCTGCTGGCTACGGGAAACGGGCGCTGCAACCTCACCAACACCGGCGCCGCACCCGAAAACTATCACGGGGAACAGGCGGCCTTTGCGGAATACGCGCTCTCGCGCTTCACGCCGCAGGACACGCTGGACTTTTTCCACCGTCTCGGCCTGATGACGGTGGAGGAGTACGGCGGGCGGGTCTACCCGCTGTCAAATTCCGCCAACTCCGTGCTGGATGTGCTGCGCTTTGCGCTGGAGAAGGCGGGCGTCGAGCTGCGTACCGCCTGCCCCGCACGGCAGATCTGGCGGCGGGACGGGGGCTACGCCGTCGTCACCGACGAGGGCGAGATCGCCTGTGACCGGCTGATTGTGGCCTGCGGCGGTGCGGCGGGCGCAAAGCTCGGCGGCGTCTCCGACGGCTACGAGCTATTAAAGCCGCTCGGTCACAAGCGCACGGCGCTGCGCCCCGCGCTGACGCAGATCCTCACCGCGCCGGACTATCCCCGCGCGCTCAAGGGTGTGCGCGCGCAGGTCACCCTGCGCCTCACGGCAGGGGACGCAGTCCTCGGTGAAAGCCGGGGCGAATTGCAGTTTACGGAGACGGGCGTCTCCGGCCCGGCGGCCTTTGACCTCTCGCGCGCAGCCTCCCTCGGCGGCGAGGGTTTGACGCTGCACGCCCGCTTCTTCCCGGCGGATGCGGACACCTTTGCGCATCTTGCGTCCCGGCGGGAAGCCTTCCCCGACCAGCCTGCAGCCGAGCTTTTCACCGGCATGCTTCACAACCGGCTGGGACGAATGCTGGTAAAATACGCCGCGCTGGACGCAAACCGCCCCATTGGGAGCCTTACGGACAGGGAGCTTCGGCGCGCCGCGAAGGCCTGCACGGACTTTACGCTGCCGGTGCGGGGTGTGGAGGGCTTTGACAACGCCCAGGTCACCGCAGGCGGCATCCGCACGGCGGGCTTTAACCCCGAGACGCTGGAGAGCTGGTTTATGCCCGGGCTCTTTGTCTGCGGGGAGCTATTGGACATTGACGGCGACTGCGGCGGCTACAATCTCCAGTGGGCCTGGGCAAGCGGAAGACTCGCGGGGAGGCTCGGCACATGATCCTGATACGCAATCTGCGCCTCGAAACAGGCGAAGCGCATGAGGCTTTAAAAGCAAAGGCCGCCAAAAAGCTCCGCATCCCGGAGGCGCGCATCACGGACTGGCGGCTGGTCAAAAAATCGCTGGACGCGCGCAAAAAGGACGACCTGCACTATGTCTGCGCTGTGGCGGCGGAAATCAGTGGCAAGCTTCGCATCCGCGACAAGGACGTGAGCGACTACACGCCGCCCGTCTATGAGATCCCGACGGTCAAGGCCGCGGTGCGCCCGGTGGTGGTGGGTTTCGGCCCGGCGGGGATGTTCGCGGCGCTGGTGCTGGCGAAGGCCGGGGCAAGACCCATCGTTCTGGAACGCGGGCAGGACGCGCTGACACGCCTGAAGGCCGTGGAAGCCTTTCGCGCGGGCGGCGCGCTCGATGCGGAGAACAACGTGCAGTTTGGGGAAGGCGGCGCGGGCACCTTCTCGGACGGGAAGCTCAACACCGGCACCCACGATCCGCGCCTGCGCTGGGTGCTGGAGCAGTTCGCCGCCCACGGCGCGCCCGAGAGCGTGCGCTATGACGCCAAGCCCCACATCGGCACCGACATTCTGGTGGACGTGGTGCAAAACCTGCGGCGGGAGATCGTCTCCCTCGGCGGCGAGGTGCGCTTCGGCGCAAAGCTCACAGGACTGCGGGTGGAAAACGGCAGGCTGCGCGGCGCGGAAATAAACGGCACGGAAGTGCTCCCCTGCGAGCAGCTCATCCTCGCCATCGGGCACTCGGCGCGGGACAGCTTCGAGATGCTGCACCGGCTCGGCCTTGCGATGGAGCCGAAGCCTTTCTCGATGGGCGTACGCATCGAGCATAAGCAGAGCGCCGTCGATCTCGCCCAGTACGGGCGCGAGCGCGGAGGGCTTCCGGCGGCGGACTATTCGCTGAATGTGCATCTGCCGGACGGCACAAGCGCCTATACCTTCTGCATGTGCCCCGGCGGCGAGGTCTTCGCCGCGGCTTCGGAGCCGGGCGGTGTCGTCACCAACGGCATGAGCTACTCGAGGCGCGACGGCGAGAACGCCAACGCCGCCCTGCTCGTCACGCTGCACACGGAGGATTTTCCCGGCGAGGGTGTGCTTGCGGGGATGTACTGGCAGCGGGAGCTGGAGCAGAAGGCCTTCCGTCTCGGCGGCGGGAACTATCACGCCCCCGCGCAGCGGGTGGGCGATTTCCTCGCGGGCGTTTCCGGCACCGGCGCCGGCGCGGTACAGCCCAGCTACCGCCCGGGTGTTCAGTGGTGCGACCTGCATGAGCTCTACCCGAGGCGCATCACCGACGTGCTGGAGCAGGCCATCCCCGCGCTCGGCAAAAAACTGCGCGGCTTTGACGATCCTGACGCGGTGCTCACCGCGCCGGAGACTCGCTCCTCCTCTCCCGTGCGTATCCTTCGGGATCAGGCTTTGTGCTCCGCGATCATCGGGCTCTACCCCTGCGGCGAGGGCGCGGGCTACGCCGGCGGCATCTCCTCCGCCGCCGTGGACGGCGTAAGATGTGCGGAAGCGGTGCTGCGGCAGTGGCCAGTGGCCGGTGAATAGTGGCCACTTCTTCTTGGGGATGAACTTTCTGTGTTTGCCGCGTCTGATTGACGCACCCGTTCGTTTGTGCTACAATAAGCCCAGCCCGAAGCGGACAATTTTTTGATAAAGGAGTATTCTTATGAATTTCAGAACCATGACCGTAAAAGAGGCCTTCAGCAATCCCACCGTCAAGCAGATCATTCTGGACAACGCCCCCAGCCTGGGCAAGTACCCCATCGCCCTGTTCAACAAGAAGACCTGCGGCGAGATCTTTGACCTCGTCGTGAGCAAGAAGCTCGTCCCCGAGGACGTAGCCAAGAAGATCGAAGCCGCCATCAACGCACTTTGATAAAAAGGGGATGTCTCAAAAGTCCGCGTGAGAATGTAGGGGAGGCCCTAAAGGACTAGCTTTGCGTCGCTATCAGCCTCCCGGCGGTGACATGGAAGCATCTGCAAAAAATTGGGCGAATTCGCACATATTTCGAATTCGCCCAACTTTTCTTATCATTGTGTTTTCACTGCGCGGGCGGCTGATAGCCGCCCCTACAGCAACCCTCACCGTTTTGAGACAGTCCCTTTTTCGTTTTGAGCCGTGAGTTTTGAGAGCGAAGCACAGTGGTTCGTAAAGCGTCTCCGTCCCGCGTCTCCTCAGATCTCAAAGCTTCTCACTCTACGGAGATCATGTAATAATACACGGGCTGGCCGCCTTCTACGACGCTGACTTCCGCGTCGGGGAAGCTTTCGCGGATCGTGTCCGCCGCGCTCTCGGCGTCGGTCTCGCCCACGTCCTCGCCATAGTAGACCGTGATAAACTCGGGGTTAAACTGCCCCACGGCGCCGGAAAGCGCGGCAAAGAGCATGCCGGTGTCGGCATAGCTGCCGATGAGCGCGCCGTCGAGCAGGGCAAGATACTCGCCCGCGTGGATGGAATGGCCGTCAAAGTCGGAATCGCGCGCGGCATAGGTCACCATCGCGGTGTGGACGCTGCCGATGGCCTCGCCCATCGCGCCGACCAGGCTCTCCTCGCTCTCATCGGGGGAGAAGTTCAGCATCGCGGAGATGCCCTGGGGCACGGTCTTGGTGGGCATGACGATGACGTGCTTTTCCGTCAGCGGCACGCACTGTTCGGCCGCCATGATGATGTTCTTGTTGTTGGGGAACACAAACACGGTGGAGGCCGGGGTGCGGTTGACGGCTTTGAGGATATCGTCGGTGGAGGGGTTCATGGTCTGGCCGCCGGTGACGACCTGATCCGCGCCCAGCTCCAGAAACAGCGCTCCCATGCCTTTGCCCGCACAGACGGCGACCACGCCATAATCCTTCTCCGGCGCGGCAACGCCCTCGTCCTCTTCCTCGCCGGTGAGGGCGGTGGCGGACTCCATGGCGGTGAGCTCCTCATCAACGGCCTCCAGATCGTCCGTACTCTTGGCCTTCTGTCCGGCGAGCTGGTCGAGCGCCTGCAGCTGCATGTTCTCGATCTTGGCAATGTCCAGCGCGCCGTACTTCTGGCTCTCGCTCAGGGCGGAGCCGGGGATATCGGTATGCACATGCACCTTGAAGATCTCCTCGTCGTCGCTGATGACGAGGGAATCGCCGATGCTGCCGAGATAGCGGCGCAGCGGCTCGAGATCCACGTCGGGGCTCTTTTTGCGCACAACGTAAACGGTGTCGAAAATGTTGATCTTCGGCACATCCACCTTGCCCTCGACAAAGACGGACTCCTCCTTGTACGCGCGCACCTGCGCTGCCTTGTCGGAGCTCATTTCCCCCCGCAGGGAGGAGAGGATGGCCGAGAGGATCACCATATAACCCTTGCCGCCGGCGTCAATCACCCCGGCCTTTTTCAGCACCGGATTCTGGTTGACGGTGTTTCCCAGCGCCTCTTCCCCGGCGCGGATGGCTTCGACCAGCGTATTTTCCAGATCGCTGCCGTTCTTCGCGGCCTTGACCGCGGCGGCGGAGGCCATGCGGGAGACGGTGAGGATGGTACCCTCGGCGGGCTTCATGACGGCCTTGTAAGCGGCCTCCACGCCGTCGTTCATCGCGCCGGCAAACTCCTCGGCCCCGGCGGTCTCGGTGCCCTTGAGACGGCGGGCGATACCGCGAAACAGCAGCGAGAGGATAACGCCGGAGTTGCCGCGCGCACCGCGCAACATCGCGCCCGCCACACAGTCGGCGGCGGCGGCGACGGTGTCAAAGCTCTTCTTGCGCAGCTCCGCGGCGGCATTGTTGATGGTCAGGCCCATGTTGGTGCCGGTGTCCCCGTCCGGGACAGGAAAGACATTCAAGTCGTTGATGGTCTGAATATTGGCACGCAGTGCCGCGTCCGCGCAGAGGATCATTTCCTTAAAGGCCGCGGCATCGATATAGTCTCTCATGTTCTGTCTAACTCCATTATATTGCACATTTGTGAACTTTTATTTCACAATTGAATCTACATACACGTCCACAGCCTGTACCGGCACGCCGGTGGCCTTGTTGAGCTTATAGGCGACTTCCTTCATGATGCTGCGGCAGACGGCGGAAATGTTCACGCCCTGATCCACGCCGATGTGAAGCTCCAGGCTGATGCTGCCATCGTCGTTATAATGCACTTCAACGCCCTTGGACATATTCTCTCTGCGCAGAAGCTGCAGCGGGCTGCTGCTCTGGCTGCGCCCGACCATGCCCTTGACGCCGAAGCAGCTTGTCGCCGCGTCGCCCGCAAGGTTCGAGAACACCTCGCCGGTGATCCGGATCCTGCCCATGTCGTTGACGATTTTTACCATAAACGATACGCTCCTTTCTTTGCCGTTGATAACTGCGCCAAAAGGCCGCAGTTTGGATTTTATGATTATATACCACATATAAAAAAAGCACAAGGAATTTTTGTGCGTCGCCGCCGGAATTTACAGGATTATTATGCCTGCTTTTGCGCTTCGGCGCAAAAAATGAAAAAATATAAGGGTGAAAGGTTTACAAGGTGCCGAAAAAATGATAGAATTAACCTGTCCTATAGCGCGGTGCGATTTCCCGCTCCGGGATCGCCCGTACCGACGAATCTATAAGTTTGGAGAGTGAAGCTATTATGAGACACTTCAAAACGATGGACGGCAACAACGCCGCCGCCCATGTATCCTACGCGTTTACCGAAGTCGCCGCAATCTACCCCATCACTCCGTCCAGCCCGATGGCCGACTATGTTGACCAGTGGGCCGCGCAGGGCCGCAAAAACATCTTCGGCTCTACCGTCAAGGTTCAGGAGATGCAGGCGGAGTCCGGCGCCGCCGGTGCTGTGCACGGTTCTCTGAACGCCGGTGCCCTCACCACCACCTACACCGCTTCCCAGGGCCTGCTGCTGATGATCCCGAACATGTACAAGATCGCGGGCGAGCTGCTGCCCGGTGTATTTCACGTCAGCGCCCGTACCCTCGCAAGCCACACCCTGAACATCTTCGGTGACCACAGCGACGTTATGGCATGTCGCCAGACCGGCTTTGCCATGCTGGCCGAGTCCAATGTACAGGAAGTCATGGACCTCTCCCCCGTGGCGCATCTGGCCGCCATCAAGGGCCGCGTCCCCTTCCTGAACTTCTTTGGCGGCTTCCGCACCTCCCACGAGCTGCAGAAGATCCAGGTCTGGGATTACAACGATCTGGCCGAGATGGTCGATATGGACGCTGTCAAGGCCTTCCGTGCCCGCGCCCTGAACTCCGAGCATCCCGTTATGCGCGGCTCTCACGAGAATGGCGACATTTTCTTCCAGAACCGCGAGGCCTCCAACAAGTATTACGAGGCCGTGCCCGCCATCGTTGAGGAGTACATGGGCAAGATCAACGCCAAGCTCGGCACCGATTACCAGCTCTTCAACTACTACGGCGCTCCCGACGCCGACCGCGTCATCGTTGCGATGGGCTCCATCTGCGACGTGGCTGAGGAAGTCATCGACTACCTGACCGCCCAGGGCGAGAAGGTTGGTCTGGTGAAGGTGCGTCTGTTCCGTCCCTTCTGCCCCGATAAGCTCCTGGCCGCCATCCCCGAGACCGCGAAGAAGATCGCCGTTCTCGACCGCACCAAGGAGCCCGGCGCCCAGGGCGAGCCTCTCTACCTCGACGTTGTGACCGCGCTGGCCAATGCCGGCAAGACCGACGTTCAGGTCATCGGCGGCCGCTACGGCCTTGGCAGCAAGGACACGCCTCCCGCCTCCGTCTTCGCCGTGTACAACGAGCTGAAGAAGAGCGATATGAAGCGCATGTTCACCCTCGGCATCGTGGACGACGTGACCAACCTCTCCCTGCCCGAGGAGCACGCCCCCAACACCGCTGCCGAAGGCACCATCGAGTGCAAGTTCTGGGGTCTCGGCGGTGACGGCACCGTCGGCGCCAACAAGAACTCCATCAAGATCATCGGCGACCACACCGACAAGTTCGTTCAGGCCTACTTCCAGTACGACTCCAAGAAGACCGGCGGCGTCACCATCAGCCACCTGCGCTTCGGCGACAAGCCCATCAAGAGCCCGTACTACATCAACAAGGCCGACTTCGTGGCCTGCCATGTCCCCTCCTACATCACCAAGGGCTTCCCCATCGTGCGCGACGTTAAGCCCAACGGTGTCTTCCTCGTCAACTGCCAGTGGAGCTTTGAGGAGCTCGAGCATCACCTCGACGCCGCCTCCAAGCGCTACATCGCAAAGAACAACATCCAGCTCTACATGATCAATGCCATCGACCTTGCCAAGCAGATCGGCATGGGCAAGCGCACCAACACCATTCTGCAGAGCGCCTTCTTCTCCCTCGCCAAGGTCATGCCCGAGAGTGAGGCCATCCAGTACATGAAGGACGCCGCCCTGCACTCCTACCTCAAGAAGGGTCAGGATGTTGTTGACATGAACTACAAGGCCATCGACGCCGGCGCCACCGCCTACGTCAAGGTCGAGGTTCCCGCCGCCTGGGCTGACGCCAAGGACGAGAGCGCTGCCGAGCCCAAGCACGGCTTTGAAAAGACCGTCAAGATGGTCACTGAGATCCTTGATCCCGTGGACAAGATGGACGGCGACAGCCTGCCTGTCTCCAAGTTCGTCGATCACGCCGACGGTACCTTCGAGCTCGGCGCCGCCGCCTACGAGAAGCGCGGCATCGCCGTCACCGTGCCCACCTGGTACGCTGACAAGTGCATCCAGTGCAACCAGTGCGCCTTCGTTTGCCCGCATGCCACCATCCGTCCCTTCGTTCTGAGCCCCGAGGAGGCCGCCGCTGCTCCCGAGCAGACCAAGCTCGCCGCCGTCAAGGGCATCAAGAACTACGCCGACTTCAAGTTCGTCATGGCCGTGTCTCCTCTGGACTGCATGGGCTGCGGCGTCTGCGTGGGCGAGTGCCCGGCACACGCCATCGAGATGGTTCCCATGGAGAGCCAGCTGCCTGAGCAGGAAGTCTTCAACTACATGGTCGAAAAGGTCGCCCCCAAGGCCGATCTCTTCAAGGCCGACGTGGTGAAGTTCAGCCAGTTCTCCCAGCCCTACCTCGAGTTCTCCGGCTCCTGTGCCGGCTGCGCCGAGACCAGCTATGCCCGCGTGATCACCCAGCTCTTCGGTGACCACATGCTCATCTCCAACGCCACCGGCTGCTCCTCCATCTGGGGCGGTCCCGCGGCCACCTCTCCCTACACCGTCAACAAGGAAGGCAAGGGTCCCGCCTGGGCCAACTCCCTCTTTGAAGACAACGCCGAGCACGGCCTCGGCATGCACCTCGGCCAGAAGAAGATCCGCGACGATCTGAAGGCCAAGGTTCTCGAAATGATCGCCGCTCCCTCCTGCTGCGAGGAGCTCAAGGCCGCCGCCCAGGCCTGGCTCGACACCTATGACGACGGCAACCTGAACCAGGCGCCCACCAAGGCTCTGATTGCAGCGCTGGAAGAGAGCATCACCGGCATTGATGACTGCATCGCCTTCCTCGGCTCTGACATGGGCAAGCAGATCTACGGCGACGCTCAGCCCGCCGCTCTGGCTGCCGCTGAGGCTGACAAGGCCAAGGGCATCGACATCTGCACCTGCAAGGCCTGCAGACTGGCTGCCGAGATTCTCGCGCAGAAGGATTACCTGAACAAGAAGTCCGTTTGGATCTTCGGCGGCGACGGCTGGGCCTTCGATATCGGCTACGGCGGCGTCGACCATGTTCTGGCCTCCGGCGAGGACGTCAACATCTTCGTATTCAACACCGAGGTCTACTCCAACACCGGCGGACAGGCCTCCAAGGCTTCCAACATCGGCCAGGTGGCGCAGTTCGCCGCAGCCGGTAAGGAGCTCAAGAGCAAGAGCCTGGCTGAGATGGCCATGACCTACGGCTACGTTTACGTTGCCCAGATCGCCATGGGCGCCAACAAGGCCAAGGCTCTCAAGGCCATCGTTGAGGCCGAGGCTCACAAGGGTCCCTCCCTCATCATCGCCTATGCTCCCTGCGAGATGCACAGCATCAAGGGCGGCATGACCAACTGCCAGAAGGAAATGAACAAGGCTGTCGATTGCGGCTACTGGAACCTGTTCCGCTTCAATCCCGAGGCCGCTCAGCCCTTCACCCTTGACAGCAAGGCGCCCGCCGGCGGCTACCAGGAGTTTTTGATGAACGAGGCTCGTTACAGCCGTCTGACCCGCGAGTTCCCCGAGCGCGCCGAGCGCCTCTTCGCGGCCAACGAAGCCAACGCCAAGGAGCGTTACGATCACCTGATGAAGCTCAAGGCTCTCTACGAATAACCCCCTATCCGCACAAAGCATCAACGAACAACAATCCCACCGGTTTCCGGTGGGATTGTTATTTCATGCAGTGCCGGTCATCGGTCGGCGTAACCCCGCTGCTGCCGCGTCGGCTTCGAGCCCCGGCACGCGCAGCCCGGGAACGCGCCCCGGATACAAGAAAATCATATTGACCCCCTCGCGTCAAAATGGTAAAATATCTATTGTTTATTCCGCAAGGAGGATCATCCATGAAAGCAAATTTTATGGCGCGATTCCTGCTGGCGCTTCTGGTGCTGGCGATCTTCGGCGCCTATTCTTATGTTCGCGCATCCTACACACCCTTCAGTGACGAGCTGGAGCGCGCCCGCGAGGCAAGCGCCGCGCCGGTCATCGTCGCGGTGACGCCGCAGGCGGTTTTCCCCGAGGCGGAGGCGACCGTCGCCGCCCCCGAAGAGAGCGCGGAACCCGAGCCGACGCCGGCGCCGACGCCGACGCTTGACCCCGAGTCCCCGGCCGGCCGTGCCGCCGCGCTGGGTCTGCCCGCCCCGCCGGAGATCGACGTGACGAGCTGGGAATATGTGCTCGTAAACGGCGAGCACTCGATCGGCACCTACGAGCCCGCGGAGCTGGGCTACCTCAACCAGACCGCCGACGCTACGGACATTCAGACGAGCTATAACCCCAACCGCTGCCCCGTGGATCTGCGCATCGCGCAGGCGCTGCTGGATATGGCGCTGGGCTGCCGGGAGGCCGGGCTGCCGGTATACCTCTCCTCCGGCTACCGCAGCTACAGCGTGCAGCAGCAGAACTTCAAGCGCGTCTGTGACAACAACGGCATCACCGACGGCAAGGACGCCGAGGGCTACTACATCACCATGCCCGCCGGCTGCAGCGAACACCAGACCGGTCTGGGCGTGGACATCACGGATAAATACTATGAGATCAAGCGCGACGACAAGGTTGCCAGCGCCACCATTGACTGGCTGCAGGCGCACTGCGCGGAATACGGCTTTGTCCTTCGCTTCCCCAAGGATAAGCGCCCGATCACCCAGGTCATGGGCGAGAGCTGGCATTTCCGCTATGTCGGAAAAGAGGCCGCCGCCTACATGACGGAAAACAACCTGGTGCTGGAGGAGTTTCTGGCACTCTACGGCGTTAACTGAGAAAGAGTAAGAGAAATGAAGCGTGTTTTTCAACTGATTTTTGCATTTTTGCTGCTGCTGGGAGCCGCTGCGATGGCGCTCGACTCCTGCAGCTCGCAGTCCGCTCTGCATAGGGATGATCCGGCGCCCATCCCGACCGAGACGCCCGCGCCGGAAACGCCCGCGCCCGTCGAAGTCCCGCAGGAAACCGAAGCCCCCCTTGAAACAGCGGCTCCGACGGTCACAAAATCCATGGCGGACATGACGCCTTCCGAGCGCGCCGCCGCCTGGGGCTTGCCCGAACCGCCCGCGGATGTGGATTTGAGCGCTCAGGAATTCAAGCTCGCCAACTCCTATAACAGCATCACCGAGCAGCGCCCGAACCACAGTTATGGCGCCGGCGTCATCGTGGATGAGGTGGCCTCCGCGGCTTTCGACAATTTTGTGAACGACTGCATCGCTGCGGGCTACGGCGTCCACGCCTTCCGCGGGTATCTGGATTTCTGGACGGTGCTGGAAAAATACTATGAGCCCGAGGTCGCCGCCCACGGCGCGGCCTATGCCGCAAGCGTCACCTACGCCCCTGGCTGCAACGACCACCAGACCGCGCTCTGCGTGGATCTGCGTTTTGGCGGCACCGGTTATCTGGGCGAGGGCGTCGATTTTCGCGGAACAGAGGCCTGGGACTGGCTGATCACCCACTGCACAGACTATGGTATCATTCTCCGCTACCCTGAGGGGCAGGAGAGCTGGTACGGTACCCCCTGCATGAATCCCGGCCACTTCCGCTATGTGGGCGTGGAACCGGCAAAATACATCATGGAAAACAACATCACGCTCGAGCAGTTCATGCTGCTCTATGACTGGGACGCCGTCTACGTCCCCGGCTTGAATTGAAAAATCCCATCCTGTGAAAACAGACCTTGATTCAGTCACTTTCGCAGGATGGGATTTTTCAATTATAAAAACTCAAATCGCAAAACTGCTTACACCAGCTTGATCTCCCGGCAGCTTCCCGCGCCGAAGGTTTTCTCCATCTCCGCCTTGTAGTAGACGAAGAACTCGCTCGGCATCAGGGCCTGCACGCAGCCGGCAAAGCCGCCGCCGTGTACGCGCCAGGCACCCCGCCCTTCCAGCAAACGTTTGCTCAGCTCCAGCCCCTGGGCAAGCTTCGTGTCCCCCGTGGCGCTGGTGACAATATTGTTCAGCAGGTTCTCCGAGGAGCGCCCGGACTCATTCATCAGCCGGATATACTTCGCCCCGTCGCCCGCCTTCAAGGCGTCGCGCATCTGCGGCACGCGCTCATTCTCGTCAAAGAAGTGCATGGCGCGGCGTACCGGACGGTTGGCCGGGTCCCAGCCCTTGCCGCGAAACGCTGCCGGGTCTACGTCACCCAGCACGCCCTTGTCAAAAAAATTGGCAATATAGACCATGTCCGCCGGGATGCGGGCGTAGGACGTGTCCAGCCCCGCGTGGCTGCCCCCCGTCTCCGTCAGGCAGAGCGTCAAGCCCATGCTGCCGAAATCCGCCTCGATCGTCTCGATCTCCCGGCTCGTGAAATCCACATAAATCGTCTTGCCCAGAGCGCAGACCAGCTGGCTCATCAGGCCGCAGGGCTTGCCGAAGAAGGCGTTCTCCGCCCGCTGCGCAACCCTCGCGATTACAATGGGGTCGATGCTTCCATCATTAAAAAGCTCGTTCAGAATGCGCCCGATCAGCACCGAAAAGGCCGCCGAGGAGCTCAGTCCCGCGCCCGAGGGCAGCGTGCTGCGTACCGTGGCGTCAAATCCGCCGATCGCAAGCCCGAGTTCTTGAAAACCCGCCAGCATCCCGCGCACCAGCGCCTTGGCTGTACCGAATTCGCGGGTACGCACCGCAAGCTGGTTCAGGCGAACCTCGATCTCCGGCTGCCCCTCAGAGCGAACGCGCACCACGTTTTCATTGTTTATACCGGCTCTGGCATGGATGCCAAGCTCGATCGCCCCGGCTAAAATTCTGCCGTTCTGGTGGTCAGTATGGTTTCCGGCCAGCTCTGTCCTGCCGCTGACAAAAAAATCTTTCCTCATATAAGCACCCGTCTGTTCCGTAGCTGCTGCATCTCATGATTTAATAAATGATATAACAGCTCACCCGCAAAGTCAATCAGAAATCTCGCGCTTTTTTTCGATTTTTCTTGCACTTTCCAAAAGCATGGTCTATAATAATGCAAGTTTGGAAATTTCAAGGAGATCCCCCTATGTTCGACGCACGCCACTTTCCCGCAAGCTGTCTTAACGCCGCGCTCAATGAGCTGCTGGCGTCCGAGGCCTCCGATCTGCACGGCTATACGCCCGCTTCCGGGCTGCTCGCTTTGCGCGAAGCTCTGCGCGACGCGATGCAGCCGCTTTCCCTCCCGATTTCATCCGATAAGATTTATGTGACCTGCGGCGCCGCTGCCGGTCGCGTCATTCTGGTGCGCGCGCTCTTGAACGAGGGTGACGAGGTGCTTTTCCTCTACCCGCCCGAGGATGATTTTCGCAGCGCGGTCGAAGCCGCCGGCGCTGTCGTCGTGGCAAACGGCATCCTCACCGAGAGAACCCGCCTGGTCGTGCTCTCGGATCACGATCCGGTTCCCCCCGGTTTGGGTGACTTTCTGCGCAGCGCCGAGATGGTCTACGGTCAGCCCGTCTACCTGCTGGCGGATCTCTTGAACCCCTCGGACGAGAATCTCGCCCTCCTGCGCAGCTACGATTCCATTGTCCTCAATGAGGAGTTCAGCGACGACTTCTCCGGAGAGAACATCGGTTTTCTCGCCGTGGGCGATCACGCGCGAGATACCGAGCTTCTCTATGCCGCCATTGCCGGCGCCGCCCGCGCCTGCGGCTATGTGAACCCGCCCAGCCTCATGCAGCGCGCGATCCTCAAAACGGTATCGTGAATCGAGTAGGGGGAAATTGCTTCCCCCTCTCAGTCGAGTAGCTAAGGGGGCTTTCACCCCGAGGCTCTCACGGAACCGTACGTGAACCTCTCGGTTC
>CACZXQ010000011.1 GCA_902785115.1 Oscillospiraceae bacterium
AGAGGCGCCGGGTACTCCGGCGGAATTGCCTGAGACAGCGCCAACTCCTGAACTGACGGAATCTCCGATCGAGACAGAAGCCCCGCTGCAATCGACACTCACGCTGCGTATCAATGAGGCGATGTCCTCCAACAAAGCGACACTTGCGGTTGACAACAACTTCCCTGACTGGATCGAGCTCTACAACTACGGCGAAGAGGCGGTTGCACTGGGTGGCTGTATCCTCAGCTGCGGCAGTGAGCAGTGTGAGCTTGCCGACAAAATACTGCCCGGGGGAGCGTATTGCCTGCTTTTCTGCGGTAAGGACGGCGGGGAGGATTGGCTCCCTGCTGCGCTCTCCGCAAAAGGGGAGCTGCTTCGTCTCTGGGAAAGCAACGGAACGCTCTGCGACACGATGGAGCTGCCTGCGCTGGAGGCGGATCAGAGCTGTGGCGTCAACGAAGAGGGCGAAGCTGCTGTTATGTCATACCCAAGCCCCGGCTATGAAAATACCAGGGAGGGATATTGCGCTTTTCAACGTGTGAGGCAGCCTGCGCCGAATGCCCCAGCCATTGCCGAGGTGATGGTCTATAATGAGCAGTATCTGCCGGTGAAAGATGAGTACTACGACTGGATCGAACTCTACAATCCCACGGAGGCGGCGCTGGAGCTGAGCGATTTCTGCGTTTCTGACAAGGGTAGTGAGCGCCTGCTCTACCGGCTGCCGACCGGGCAGCTGCAGCCGGGGGAGCGTATCGTGCTGCTCTGTGACGGCGACAGGAAAGACCGGGAGGGGTTTGCACCGTTCTCCCTTGCAAGTGACCGGGAGACGCTCTATCTCAGCCGGGCGGACGGCAGCCTTTGCGATTACGCCGTTCTGCATGATATTCCCACCGGCGCAAGTATGGGGCGGGAAGAGGGAGAGAACGGTTTCTTCTTCTTTGCGCAGCCGACACCGGGCAGCGAAAACGGCATCGGCAAGCGCTTCGTAGCGGAAAAGCCCGTCTCTGTCACAGCTGACGGGGTTTTTAACGGCGAAGATCCGATCCAAATCCAGCTCTCGGCGGACGGCGAAATCCGCTATACAACCGACGGCACGGTGCCCACTTCGGCGTCTGCGCTCTATACGGGACCGATTCCTGTGAACGAGACTTCGGTGCTGCGGGCGGTCTGCTTCCGGGAGGACAGCCTACCCAGCCGAGCGCTGTCGCTGAGCTACTTTATCAACGAAAATCACAGCCTTCCGGTGCTGAGCGTCGTCTGCGATCCCGATGCGATTTTCGGTCCGCTCGGCATCCACACGAATCCCCTGCAGGATTGGGAAATCCCGTGCTCAGTTGCCTTCTATGAAGAAGACGGGAGCTTCTGTCTGGACGCAGGGTTGAAGATGCACGGCGGCACCTCGCGCTTTCACATGAAAAAGAAGTCCTTCAAGCTCAACTTCAAACCCCGTTATGACGGCCAGCTGCATTACCGGTTGTTTGAGACCGATGTGGAGGACTTTTCCTCAATCCTGATCCGCTCCGCGCAGGAGACAGACGGATTGAGCCTGCGACCCTCGACCTATATGCGGGACGCGCTGATCCACAAGGTTGCCGTCCGCTATTTCCCGGGCATATCCTCTCAGGACTGCCGCTATTGTATTCTTTATATCAACGGCGAGTACAGGGGCATATACAATCTGCGCGAGGCGCACAGTGTGGAGCATTTTGCGAATCATTACAACACAGATCCGGACAATCTGCTGCACTGGAAGCTTCACTGGGGCAACACCATTGCGTTTGACAAAGACTATTACGATTACGAAGTTCTCAGTCTTGCCAATGATGAAAACTTTGCCGGCTACACAAAGTATCTGGATCTGGAGAGCATCATGGACTGGCTGATTCTTCAGGCATACAACGGGAATCTGGATGCCAATAGCCCGAATATGCGCTTTTACTGGAGCAAGGAGTCGCAAAAGCTCTACTATGCCCTCGTAGATCTGGATATGGGTATGTTCGAGATGGAGGGTTTCCCAAAATTGCTTCACAGCGGGTATCCATTCAGTCGAGTCGCTGTGAAGCTGCTGAAGAACGACGGCTTTCGCGCCATGTTTGCCGAGAAGATCCGTTGGGCGGCAGAAGGTCCGCTCTCTGATGAGAGCTATCTTGCGCTGATTGACGAATTTGCCGATCAGCTTCGCCCGGAAATCCCGCGAGATCGGGCACTCTGGGGCGGCGATCTCGATGAGTGGGAAACCAAGGTGCAGGAACTGCGGGACTATGTGCTGGCAGACGGCGGGCGCGCGAGGCTTATTATCAGCACCTTGAGCTGGTCTGCGGGCTATACGCCGGATGAGATGGCGGCGTATTTCCCGGATGAGATGTGGGCTTCATAAGAAAACAGGGACCGCGGAAAAGATTTTTCCCGGTTCCTGTTTTCGTTCCGAGTCAGAACATTAACTTTTCTGAAGAGCCGTTGCGAAGATGGGCGGATGGGTGTAAAATAAGGGCAGAAGAACGGAAAACACGGCAGAAAGGGGGACTTTGCGTGGAAATCACATTTCTCGGCGCCGCTCATGAGGTGACCGGAAGCTGCACTTATCTCGAGGTGGGCGATAAAAAGGGCGTCGTGGATTGCGGCATGGAGCAGGGGAAGGATCGTTTCGTCAACGAACCGCTGCCGGTTTCGCCGGAGGCGCTGGATTTCGTGCTGCTGACGCACGCGCACATCGACCATTCGGGGCTGCTGCCGCTGCTGTACAAGCAGGGCTATCGCGGCCCGATCTATGCCAGTGCCGCCACCTGCTCGCTCTGTGACATCATGCTGCGCGACTGCGCCAACATCCAGGAGACCGAGGCGGCGTGGCAGAGCCGCAAGAACCAGCGCGCGGGCAGCACGGAGGTGGAGCCGCTCTATGACATGCAGGACGCGCTGGGCGCCGTCTCCCTGCTGCGCCCCTGCTCCTACGGGGTGCTGACGCAGGTGAACGACTGCGTCACGATCCGCATGACGGACGTGGGGCACCTGCTGGGCTCCGCCGCCATCGAGGTCTGGCTGACGGAAGAGGGGGAAAGCCATAAGATCACCTTCTCCGGCGACATCGGCAATTCCGGGCAGGCCATCCTGCGCGATCCCCAGTTTGTGGAGGACACCGAGTATCTGGTGATCGAATCCACCTATGGCGACCGACTCCACAGCGAGACGCGCGTGGACTATGTGACGGAGCTTGCCAAACGCATTCAGCGGGTGCTGGATCGGGGCGGCAACATGGTGATCCCGAGCTTCGCCGTCGGCCGCACGCAGGAGATGCTCTATTTCCTGCGGGAGATCAAGGAGCGCAAGCTCGTCACCGGGCACGGGGAATTTCCCGTCTATGTGGACAGCCCCCTCGCCGTGGAGGCGACCTCGGTCTTCCTTCAGTGCGACACCCAGTATGTGGACAACGAGACGCGGCGCCTCATTCGCGCCGGGATCAATCCCCTGGTGTTCCCGGGGCTGAAGCTCAGCGTGAGCCAGGAGGAATCGCGCGCCATCAACGAAGATAAAGAGCCGAAGGTCATCCTCTCCGCCTCGGGCATGTGCGACGGCGGGCGCGTGCGCCATCACCTCAAGCACAATCTCTGGCGGAAGGAGTGCATGGTGCTCTTCGTGGGCTATCAGTCCGTGGGCACGCTGGGGCGCGCTCTGGTGGACGGAGCCAGGCACGTCAAGCTCTTCAACGAGGAGATCGAGGTGGCGGCGCAGATCGACCAGCTCCCCGGCATCAGCGGCCACGCGGACAAAAACGGGCTTCTGCGCTGGCTGGGCGGCTTCCGGGAAAAGCCGAAGCTGGTCTTTGTAAACCACGGCGACGCCGAGAGCGCCGAGAGCTTTACCCACTGCTTAAACGACGAGCTGGGCTATAAGGCCTTCGCGCCCTACAGCGGCGCCTGCTTCGATCTGCGCCTGGGACAGTTTACCCGCATCACCGAGCCGAGGCTCATCGAGAAGAAGCCCGGCGGCAAACAGCGCACGCAGAGCGCCGTGTTCCTGCGCCTGATCGCGGCGGCGGAGAAGCTTTTACAGACGGCGAGAAACCTCGAAGGCCGCGCCAACAAGGAGCTTGCCCGCTATGCCGACGCCATCGAGAAGCTGACGGAGAAAATGCTGAAGTAGTGGCCGGTGATCCGTGGTCCGTGGTCGGTTTACAGGAATTTCTGATTGCTGGGAACAATTTCTGCTCTTCGATTCTTGCTTCGGTGTCTTGACGAAAGCGGTCGTTTCATGTTAACATAACGTGTAAAACTCTGTAGGAGGAAGATCCTATGGCAAAGGACGAATTTGAACCCGGGAAAAACCTGGGGGAGGAGATAAAGGGACTCACGCGGCAGGAGCTGGTGGATCTGGTGATCGAGCTTGCCGGCGTGATCCGCGCGGAGGCCGGGGACGGCTATCGCGGCGGCGTCTACCCCGAGAATCTGCGGCGGGACGCTGAGGGCGAGCTTGTCATCGGCGACGGGCACGAGAGCAACTGGGAAGGACAGGAACTCGATTTTATCGCGCCGGAGCTTTACTGGCACGGCACAAAAAGCCAGGCGGCGGACGTGTACTCCCTGGGGCTTGTGCTCTACTACGGCCTGACGGGCGGTCGGCTCCCCTTCGCGGGGGAGAGCGCCAACCCCCAGCTTGCCCGCATGGGCGGCAAGGCGGTTTGCGCGCCCAAGGGCTGCTCTCCCCGGCTGCGCGAGGTTCTGGAAAAGGCGCTCGCGTTTCAGGAGGCGGAGCGCTATCAGAGCGTGGGGGAATTTGCCGTCATGCTCGAGAGCTGCCGGGACAACAAATATCTGGAAGGCGCCGACGGCGCAAAGGAGATCTTCCGCAAGGAAGACACCGATCTGAGCGAGATGGAGAAGCTGATGATGGAGATCATCGGCGGAAGTGACGCGCAGGCGTCCGAACCGGTGCTGGATTGGGAACCGGAAGCGCCGGGGGCGGAGACGATCGCAAAGGAAAGCGCCGGCGCGGATCGCACGCAGGCGCCCGAAATGGTGCTGGACTGGGAACCGGAGGATGCGAAGGCGGAACTGGACCCGGAAGCTTTCATGCGGGACTTTCTTGCCGTTGAAGCGCCCCAGCGGGAGAAAGAGGACTTGCCGCCTGTGTCCGCTGAGGATCTGGTGGCGGAATATTTCGGACAGCCCGACGAGCCGGAAGAAGAGACGGCGCAAAAACCCGTGAAAGAGGAAAAACCGGCTCCCGCTGTACGGATCACGGACGAGACGGAGACGGAGGACGTGCGCGTCTATGAGCCGGGCAAGGAGAAGCGCCAGCCGATTCCCGTTCTGGTGGAGGAGAAAAACCCGGCGCTGGCTCCGGTGGTGCCGAAGCACCAGCCGCGCCGTACCGAGGTAAAGTATTCGAGCGACCCGGTAAAAAGCCGCGAGATCGGCGAGCAGGTGCAGAGACGGCGGAAGCGCCCGGTCGTTGTGGTACTGCTGCTGTGTGTGCTGCTGGTCGGCGTGGCGGCTGTGGCGGGTCTCTTCCTGCGCGATCTGAGCCGCCGCCCGGACGAGAGCGTCGGCACCAGGGTCGTGACGACGCCAACGCCTGCCGAGAACGCGCCGCAGCTCGGCGAAAACGGCACCGGCAGCATCGTAACGCCGATGCCCGATCCGCTGATCGGCACGACGGAGGTGCGCTATGAGGTCGTCATCGACGACGCCGGCTGGATCGAAGCCAGAGCCAAAGCCGAGAGCATGGGCGGACACCTTGTGGTCATCACGAGCCCCATGGAGCTTGAGAAGGTGGCCGAGGCCATCGGGCAGGCCGGACTTGCCAGAGCCTGGATCGGCTGCTATCGCTTCAACGGCAACTATACCTGGGAGACGGACGAATACATCAGCTACTACCCCTGGGACGATGGCGAGCCTTCGGAGGTGGACGCCTTTGACGGCGCCGCCGAGGACTTCATCATGCTCTGGAACCACAACGGCTGGTGCTACAACGACTGCCGCGAAAACCCGGCCGCGGACTTCCCGGATTATTATTCCGGCTCCATCGGCTTTGTGGTGGAATACGGCGTGGGGGAGAAGAAATGAACGGAAAATTGAGACATATCCTGCTGCTGCTTCTGGCGGTTTTGATCCTGGGCGCGGTCGTCTTCGCGCTCTATACCCTGCGGGGCTTTGGGGATCTGCCGCTCATCGGCAGAAAGACGGAGACGCCCGTGGTGATCGAGACGCCGGAGCCGAGTCCGGAACCCACCGAGGAGCCGGAGCCCACGCCTGCCGAAACGGCGGAATCGACGCCGGAAGTGAGCGAGACGGCCGCGCCGGTAAATGACGATGTGGTTTCCAGCCTCTCCGGCACGCTGCACAGTGCGGCGGGGGAGCTGCGCTATAAAACCGAGATCGTAAGCGCTGCACCGGGTGCGGAGACAGACGGCGGCTCGCTGGATCATGTGTACGTCAAGCGCGGGCTGCTGCGCGTGCAGCTCAGCAGGGACGACGGCAGCGCCTACCAGGAGCCTTTCGTGCTGGACTATGCCGGCGAAAATCTCCATCAGGAGGCGCGTCCTGCCGACCTCAACGGCGACGGCAGCGAGGAGCTGGTGCTGCGGCTGCACACCTTTGAGGACGAACGCGCGGTGCTGCTCTTTGCCTGGGATCAGGAGACGGAGTCTTATGTGCGCGTCACCTTCCAGGAGGGCGACGCCATCACCTGGAGCACGGATTATGACGCCCGCTCCAACGAGCTTTGGTACCGCCACGGCACCGTAACGCTCTATTACGACTGCTATGAGTTGCAGGGAACCGCGCTGGTTCTGACGCGCCGCCTGACGGACGAGCGCCAGAATGAGGCGGATGAGCGCTTCTCGGAGTACGCCGTGGACGGCAGCCGCATCCTGACGCTTCAGGAGAAGGTCGGCGCGGACAAGATCGACCGCACGAAGTGGAGCTTCGTGGACTTTGCGTAAGAGTGAAAAGTGAATAGAGAAAAGTGAACAGTTGAGGTGTCACTTCGCGACGAACTAAAGTGGTCAGTGGCCAGTGGTCAGTGACCAGTGAAGGTGTCGCTTCGCGACGAATTTTAATTGGTTCCCGAAGGGAACACCATAACTGACCACTAACCACTAAAATAAACCATCAGGAGTAACCATGACCGAAACAAACCGTAAGCTGCTTGCGTTTATCGACGCAAGCCCCACCGCCTGGCATGTCTGTGCCAATCTGAGCGCCCGGCTGCTGGCCGAGGGCTATACCGAACTCAAAGAATCCGAAACCTGGAGCCTCCAGCCCGGCGGCAAATACTTCGTCTGCCGCAACGGCTCGAGTATGATCGCCTTCCGCATCCCGGAAGGGGCCTTCCCCGGCTTTCTGATGATGGCTGCCCATACCGACTCGCCCAGCTTCAAGCTGCGCGGCAAGCCGGAAGCCCCCGCCGCCGGGGTCTATACCCGTCTGAGCGTTGAGCGCTACGGCTCCATGCTCTGCGCACCCTGGCTGGATCGCCCGCTCGCGATTGCCGGGCGCGTCACCCTGCGCAAAGACGGCAGGATCGTAACAAAGCTCGTCAACATCGCGCGCGACCTCGTGTTGATCCCGAATCTCGCCATCCATATGGACAGAACCGCCAACGACGGCAAAAAGTACGATATCAAGACCGATATGCTCCCCCTCTTCGGCAGCGAAAAGGCAGCCGGACGCTACGCCCAGATCGTGACGGAGGCCGCTGGCTGCGCCGTGGAGGACGTGATCTCCACCGATCTCTACCTCTATCCCCGCACGCCCGGCACCGTTTTCGGCGCGGATGAGGAATACATCGCAGCTCCCAGGCTCGACGATCTGCAGTGCGCCTTCGGCTGCTTCGAGGGCTTTCTGAACGCAAAGCCCGGCAAAAACGCGCCGCTTTTCTGCGTCTTTGACAATGAGGAGGTGGGCAGCACCACCAAGCAGGGCGCAAACTCCGATTTCCTCGTGGACTGCCTCTGGCGTATCTGCGAGGCGCTGGGGCGCGACTTTTACGCGAGCGTCGCCGCAAGCTTCATGGCCTCTGCCGACAACGCCCACGCCGTGCATCCCAACCACCCCGAGTTTGCCGACAGCCAGGATCGCCCCGTCATCAACGGCGGCGTCGTCATCAAGCACCACGCCAACCAGAAATATACCACCGACGCCGTGACCGAGGCCGTCTTTGCGGAGATCTGCCGCAAGGCGGGCGTGCCGGTGCAGCACTACTCCAACCGCGCCGACCTGCGCGGCGGCACCACCCTCGGCAACATCAGCACCGCCCATGTATCCGTGGACTCGGTCGATATCGGCCTTGCACAGCTTGCCATGCACTCCTGCTATGAAACCGCCGGCAGCGAGGATACGGACTATCTTATCCGTGCGGCGAGGGCTTACTATGAAAGCGCCTACTGCCGCACACCGGAGGGGATCGCCTTATGATAAGGCAATATACAAAACGCCTGCTCTCGCTGCTGCTCTGCCTTGCGCTGCTCGGGGCGACGGCGGCCTTCGCCGAGGGGGAAGACGCGGCGGAGCCGGAGGACTACGGCATTCTCGACCCCGACGCCCTGCAGCAGATCGTGGACGATTACTGCCAGAGCAAGGGGCTCAACAGGGATGAGCTCAGCGTCGGCTTCTGCTATCCCGCCACCGGCGACGCCTGGTACTGGAACCCTGACGCATGGTACTACAGCGCCAGCATGTACAAGGTGCCGGTGATGATGATCCTTGCCGAGCGTTACAAGGCGGGCGAGATCACGGACGAGACGAAAATCTCCGGCCTCACGCTTGCCGAAGCCAACGAGCTGATCCTTGTCTACTCCCACAACGACTACGCCCACGCCATGATGCATTACATCGGCACCGACGCCGAGTGCCGCACCCTGTACCAGCAGTACGCCGAGCTCCCGTCGGACTACTATGTGCAGGATTTCTACGATTACAGCTATTTCACCGCCCGCTTCATGACCCAGGTGATGCAGACGCTCTACACCGAGCAGGAGCGCTTCCCGAACGTCATTGACCATCTGCTGCTGGCGCAGCCGGGGCAGTACTTCAAGGGCGGCATCACGGACGTGCCCATCGCCCAGAAGTACGGCAACTTCAAGGACTCCATGGGGCGGCAGTTTACCCACACCACAGGCATCGTCTACACCGAAAACCCCTTCATCCTCACCATTATGACCAAAAACATGGGCGCGACGGACACCGTGATCGCCCAGTTCTGCGGCGCCTTTGAGGACTACGCGAAAAGGCTCGACGCCGCTCTGCCCGCGTATCTGCAGCAGAAGCAGGAGGCGGAGGAAGAGGCCAGACGCCTTGCCGAAGAGGAAGCGCAGCGCAGTCTTCAGGAGGAAGCCGCCGCGGCGCTGCCTGAAACCGAAGCACAGCCGGAGCCGGAGAGCGCCTCTGAGCCGGAAGCGCTGCAGCCGGTGCGTCCCCACGGCGTCAACCGGGGAATCCTGCTGGGCTTCGGCGTCATCATCGTGCTGCTGCTGGCGGCCTTTCTGGTAGAGTATACCGCGGAGCGGCGGGACAGACGCTATGCCCGCAGCGGGAGAACAAGGTGATTAGTATGAAAAAAAGCATATGCCTGATCCTGGCGCTCTCGCTGCTGCTCTGCTGCTCAGCCTGCGGTTCTTCGAGCGGCAGAACCGGCATCCGCACGGTGGCGACGCTCGTGCAGCAGGATTATTCCCTGGCCTTCCGGGTGGATGACCCCACAGAGAAATATGTGGACGCGGCCATTAAGGTCTTAAACGCTCAGGGCAAGGTGGATGAGCTTGCCTCGAAATGGTTCGGCGGCCGCATCATCCGCTTTGAAAAAGACGCCCAGGCGATGGAAAAGCTGGACAATCAGCCCACGCCGCGGGACTTCACCATCGGCGTGGACGTCAACTCCTTTCCCATGGCCTATCTCTCCAACGGCGAGTTCTGGGGTTTTGATGTGGAGCTTGCCATCGCTGTGACCGATCTGCTGGGCTGGAAGCTGAAAATCCAGACCATCGAGAAGGAAAACGTGTACATCGAGCTCTCCTCCGGCAACATCGACTGCGCTTGGGGCGGCATCGCCCTGGACCCGAAGGAGGTAGAGACGGAGAAGTACAGCGAGTACGGCCCCTATGTGCACAACGACATCGTCATCGCGGCTCGCGGCGGCAGCTTTATCTACAACAAGCTGATGCTCACCGGCAAGAGACTTGCCATGTGCTCCACGGCGGAGGCCATGGACGCGCTCAACACCGAAGCGGGCGTTGCAAGACGCCTCTCTCAGACGACCCGCCTTGCCAGCGGCACCACCGAATGCTTCAACTATCTCTTCTCCGGCAAATGCGACGTGGTGCTGACCGATTCCACCGCGATCTATTACTTCAACTGCCATTGACAGAAGCGTTTTCGGTTTTCAGAAATGTTTCGGTGTGATTCGTATTCTTCCCTGAAAACTACTGGGGCTGTGAAAAAACGAAGTTTTTTCACAGCCCTTTTGCTATTGACCGCGGGGCGGCGGCGTGATAAAATACAATGAATTATTATGGAATAGGTATGTGTGCTATGTGGATCGCCGATCAATGGAAAGATTTTGAAGTACTGGACTGTTCCCGCGGGGAAAAGCTTGAACGCTGGGGGGATTACTACCTTGTGCGCCCCGACCCGCAGGCCATCTGGGATACGCCGCGGCGCAACGCCCACTGGAACGACCGGGACGCGCGCTATCACCGCAGCGAATCGGGCGGCGGAAGCTGGGACAAGGGGGGACTGCCCTCGGAGTGGAGCATCCGCTACAAGGAACTGACCTTCCATGTCAAGCCCATGAACTTCAAGCACACCGGCCTCTTTCCCGAACAGGCTGCCAACTGGGACTGGGCGATGGCGAAGATCCGCGCGGCGAATCGCCCCATCAGCGTCTTAAACCTCTTCGCCTACACCGGCGGGGCGACCGTGGCCTGCGCCAAGGCGGGCGCCGCCGTGTGCCATGTGGATGCGGCAAAGGGCATGGTGGCCTGGGGCAAGGAAAACGCCGCGGCCTCCGGGCTTTCCGACGCGCCGATCCGCTGGATCGTGGATGACTGCGCCAAGTTCGTAGAGCGGGAGATCCGCCGCGGACGGCGCTATGACGCGATCATCATGGACCCGCCCTCCTACGGACGCGGCCCCGGCGGCGAAGTCTGGAAGCTGGAGCAGAACCTCTGGCCTTTTGTGTCCCTCTGCGCGGGCGTGCTGTCGGACGAGCCGCTTTTCGTGCTCATCAACTCCTATACCACGGGGCTTTCCCCCTCGGTGCTGAGCTATGTGACCGAGAGCATCTTCACCAAAAAGTTCGGCGGCCGCTCCGACAGTCAGGAGTTGGCTCTGCCCGTGACGGACACGGGGCTCTATCTGCCCTGCGGCGCGACCTGCAGGTGGGAAGGAGGAAAAGAATGAATAATGAATCATGAAGGTGTTCCCCTGCGGGGAACGGATTATCATTCGATCCGTCGTGCAGCGACACCACAATTGTTCATTTTTCATTTCTGCGTATGATCGAGTTTCAAAACGTACACTTCACCTACCCCGATGGAAAGCGTGAGACCCTCTGCGGGGTAGACCTCAAGATCGAAGAGGGGAGCTTTGTGGCGGTGCTGGGGCATAACGGCTCCGGCAAGTCCACGCTCGCCAAGCACATGAACGCCATCCTCCTGCCCACCGAGGGCAAGGTGCTGGTGGACGGGATCGACACTTCCGATGAAACGCGCATCCTTGAGGTGCGCCGCCGCGTGGGTATGGTGTTTCAAAACCCGGATAACCAGATCGTCGCAAACGTTGTGGAGGAGGACGTGGCTTTCGCGCCGGAAAACCTCGGCGTTCCGTCGGAGGAGATCCGCGCGCGTGTGGATCAGGCGCTCAAGACCGTGGGCATGTATGAGCATCGGCAGCATGCGCCGCACCTGCTCTCCGGCGGTCAGAAGCAGCGCGTCGCCATCGCGGGCGTCATCGCCATGCAGCCGGAGATCATCGTCCTGGACGAGCCGACCGCCATGCTTGACCCCCAGGGACGGCGGGAGGTCATCTCCACCGTCACGCGCCTCTGCCGCGAAAAGGGCATGACCGTGGTGCTCATTACGCACCATATGGAGGAGTGCGTCGGCGCCGACCGGCTCATCATCATGTCGCGCGGCAAAATCGCCGCCGACGGAACACCGGGCGAGGTCTTTTCCCAGGTGGAGCTCATGCAGCGCGAAGGGCTGGACGTGCCAGAGACCGTGCGGCTCTGCTGGGACTTGAACAAGGAGGGCTTTTCGCTCCCGCTCGACACGCTCGACGCGCAAGCCTGCGCCGAAGCGATCATTGGTTGAAGTGGTCAGTGCTCAGTGGCCAGTGGTCAGTGAATCACGATCCGTTCCCCGCGGGGGAACACCATAACGATTCACTTTTCTCCATTCACTATATTCCACAAAAATTTCATTGGGAGGAATCAACAATGGCTTTATACAGCGAAAAAGTAATGGATCATTTCCGCAATCCCCGCAACGTCGGCCAGATCGAGGACGCGGACGGCGTCGGTGAGGTCGGCAACGCCAAATGCGGCGATATCATGCGCATGTATATCAAGGTGGACGAGAACGAGACGATCACCGACATCAAGTTCAACACCTTCGGCTGCGGCTCCGCCATCGCCACAAGCTCCATGGCCACCGAGATGATCAAGGGCAAGACCATCAGCGAGGCGCTGGAGCTGTCGAACAAGGCCGTCGTCGAGGCGCTGGACGGGCTGCCCACGCACAAGATCCACTGCAGCGTGCTCGCCGAGCAGGCTGTGCGCGCCGCCGTCAAGGACTACTACGACAAGAAGGGCATCACCTACAATCCCGAGGACTTCCGGGAGATGGACGACGAAGAACTGCACGAGCACTGCGGACTGTAATACGCTATAAAAACAGGGATAAAAATAAGGGATGTGAAAAACCATGTTTTTCACATCCCTTATTATTTTGGGGTGTAATGCTATTGGGTTATGGGGACAAAGCCAAAGTGCATCCTCGCCGCGAAACTCTCCGCCGCGCTGCCGGGCACGCCCAGGATCGTCAGCCCCTGCGCATCCCCGAAAGCGTCGACGGCAATGATCTCCGTTTCCGCCGGGATCAGCACACAGTGAAGCTGTGGACAATCCGCGAAGGCTTCCGGCTCGATCTCCCGCAGCGACGCGGGCAGAACAAGATCAGGCTGTACCCAGACGGCGTAGAGCGTCATATCATCCGTGAGCGTGAGGCGCTCCCCCGGCTGCCGGGATGCCTCAACAGCGTCTTCGCTCTCCGCCCAGCCGAGGAAATACCAGCCGCTTCTCACCGGAACTGTCTGTGGAACGTTGAGACTGTCGCTTCTGAGCGCATCCGGCGCACCGCTGCCGCCGTTTGCGTCAAAGCACAGGTTGTAGGCTGGCGGTTCCTTATACGCCGTGCCGGAAACCGTGAGCTCCTCCTCGGAGAAGACCTTGCGGATATTATTGTCGTAGTAGTAGAGGATCTCGCTGCTGTTGGATGCAAAAACGTAACCGTCCGCCGCGCTGCCGCGCTCGCAGTTTTTCAGGAAGAGCCCGTCCGGATAGCCGACCGTGTCGGAATCGCAGTTGGTCACGTCCACAAGATAGACCTTCCCGTCATCCATACGCACAAGGTTCCACATATGCGACCCCGCGCCGGTACCGCCGCTCATATAACCGTTGACGCAGTAGCTCACGATCTCATGATGAAAGTCTGTCCTGTCGCAGAGATATTGGAAGGCCTTGGCATAGCCCTCACAGACCACATTGGTATCCGGGTCGCCGTCAAAAACGGAAATGAGCTGCCAGGGGTCGCCATAAGCTGTGCTGTCGATAAGGGCGTCATTGTCATAGCTGACGGAGGCGCAGATAACATTTCTATACGCCTTGAGCTTCTCCGGGTCGCTTTGCCCGGCATACTGCGACACGATAGCGGTCGCCCGCGACACCGCGGCGTTGATGCGATCTGCGTAGATGCCGTTCACACCGCAGAGATAGCTTGTTCCGTCCACGGTCACAGCGCTGCCGTCGGAATAGTCCTTCGTCACCGCAAAGGTGAAGGTCGTGCTGCCGACGATTCTAATCGTAGTACCGTCTCTTGTTCCCCGGTAGCTGTAATACTGCATCGTTGTGCCCACGGTCTTGTCATACCAGTAGAGCTCAAAGGGGCAGGCGCTCTGCAGGCAGCTCACGATGCTGCGCAGCGTAATGCCGACCTTACGGTTCACCGCGGCCATGGCTTCGTTGGAAATAGCATTCCTCTCCGCGGTCAAAATCGTAGTAAGCCCCAGCTCCGCCGCTGTCCAGGAGGTTTGTTCCAGCCCCAGCTCCGAGACCGGGATCTCAAAGCGCGTGGAGCTTCGCTTCCCGTTTGCCACCAGCGCGATCTGCGCCTTCAGCTTTTCATACACCGTGCGGTTGACGCCGCTAAGCGAGGCGCCCGGATCGCGGATCGCCCGCAGCCGCGGCGCAGTTCCGGCGTTCAGCTTCTGCCAGGCAAAGGCGTCCAGCAGCGCCTGATTGTCTCCGTCGCCGCCGGGGATGTAAATCTCCGCAGGCTGGGCGGCGGAGATCTCACCCGGTTCCGCGGCCAGCGCAGCCGCCGGCGACAGGATTGCCGCAAGCAGCAGCGTCAACGCAATGATTCGCAGTTTTTTCATAGATCTACTCACCTTTGGAAAAATCTTTACTTATAAAATAACCCAGAATACCGGGTCTGTCAATCGGCCCGGTGAAAATTGTCATTCTTTTGTTGCTTATCAGCTCTGACAAAATCCTCCCGCCCGCCGTGGTAGCATGGGGGCATGCAAGTGATCTATCTGGATTCTCTGTTCCTGCTCAACACACTGGCGGACTATCTGCTGTGTTTGTGTACCGGGCGGATCTGCGGGCTGGTGCTGCGCAGGTGGCGCTATCTCGCGGCAGCCGTTTTCGGCGGCCTGTACGCGGCGGCGGTCTGGCTGCCGGGGCTGCGCTTCCTCGACCTGCCCGCGGCAAGGCTCGGCTCCGGCCTTATCATGGGGCTGATCGCCTTTTCCGGGGAGTCGCACCCGCTCCGCTGCGCGCTGGTGCTGCTGCCGGTCGGCGCGGCCTTCGGCGGGACGCTCTGGGCGGTCTCGCTCGCCGGGGGCGGCGGCGTCACGCTGTCGCTGCGAACGCTGGGGCTGAGCTTTGGGATCTGCTGGGGGCTGCTGTCGCTGCTGCTGCGCGCGAAAAAACTCATGACCGAGCGAAAACGCGTCCGTGTCCGTGTCCGCTTTCTCGGGCGGGAAACGGAGTTTTTCGCCCTGGTGGATACGGGAAACAGCCTCTCCGACCCCGTCACAGGGCGGCATGTGCTGGTGGCGGGCAATCGCGCGCTGCGTCCGCTTTTCCGGGAGGACAGCGTTCTCTTTGAACAGCTTCCGCCCGTGGAGCTGCTGGAGGCGCTGGGGCAGACGGCGCTTGCCGGGCGTTTTCGGCTGCTGCCCTATTCAAACCTCAGCGGCAGCGGGCTGCTGCCGGTGTTCAGGCCCGACGGGCTGCAGATCGATGGAAAGGAGAACACGGACATCCTGCTCGCCGTCTCCCCGAACGCCGCCGGAGACGGCTTTGAGGGAATCCTGTAACATTTATTCCCGAAATGGATCTACTGGCCAGTGACCACTTTTCACCGGAAAGGAGCGTACTTATGCTTTGCAAGCCACAAATCTTTTTCCTTCGCAGCCAGCTTCTGCGGATTCTGGGGATCCGTCCTCCCTCGGTCTTTTACATCGGCGGCAGCGACACGCTGCCGCCTCCCCTTTCCCGCACGGAAGAGGACGCGGCGGTAGACGCGCTCGCCGCCGGTGAGGAGGATGCGCGAAAAACGCTCATTGAGCACAATCTGCGCCTGGTGGTATTCATCGCCAAGCGCTTTGAAAACACCGGCATCAACATTGAAGACCTGATCTCCATCGGCACCATCGGGCTTATCAAGGCAGTGAACACCTTTCAGGCCGGGAAAAACATCAAGCTCGCCACCTACGCCTCCCGCTGCATCGAAAACGAGATTCTGATGCACCTGCGGAAGGTGGGCTCTCAGCGCAGCGAGCTGAGCTTTGACGAACCGCTCAACACCGACTGGGACGGAAACGAGCTGCTGTTGTCAGACATTCTCGGCACCGACGCGGACGAGGTCTCCCGCCCGCTCGAGGACGATGCGGAAATCTCCATGCTGATGACCGCCCTTGCCGCGCTCAACGAGCGCGACCGGCAGATCATCCGTATGCGCTTCGGACTGCCCGACGGGCGGGAATACACACAAAAAGAGGTGGCTGACGCCATGGGGATCTCCCAAAGCTATATCAGCCGCCTCGAAAAGCGCATCATCGACCGCCTGCGCCGGGAAATGCTGCGGCAGATGCAGGTATGATTCAGTGGTCGGTTTTGCGTTTTGAGGACGCATAGGCTTGGTGGATTCGAACTCCTGCCGGCAGGGGTTCGAATCCACCAAGCCTAACTATTGTACAAGATTTACGACCCATTTGCCGCTTCTGACGAGGTAAAAGCCCAGGGCGACTTTGATGAGCGTAAGGCTCTCCACCACAATGTACATGGGCATAATGGGCAGAGCGGTAAAGCGCGAGAGAATAAACGCCGCCGGAATCGACACGACCCAGGTAAAGACGCTGTCGAACACAAAGGTGATAAGCGTCTTGCCGCCCGAACGCAGGGTAAAGTAACAGGCGTTGGCGTACGCGTGAACCGGCATCAGCGCCGCGCCTACCAGCAAAAGCTGAACTGCAAGGCTCCGCACGCCCTCGGTTGTGTTATACAGCCGCGGCAGGAAGGGCGATACCAGCGCCATCACGCCGCCCGCCGCCACGCTCAGCGCGACGGAGAAGGCGATCAGCTTTCGATCGTCATCCCGCGCCTTCTGCAGCTCGCCCGCGCCCAGGAGTTGACCCACAAGGATGGCGATGGCGTTGCCCATGGCGAGGAAGGCGCAGAAGAAGAGGTTCGAGATGGTGACGGAGATGTTGAAGGCGGAGACCACCTCCAGGCCCCGCAGGGAATAGCACTGGTTGAGCGTGGTCATGCCGCCCGACCAGAGAAATTCGTTCACCAGCAGCGGAAGCCCCATCACGGTGATCTGCCGAAAGAGCGGCAGCGGCACCCGCAGGGAGCGAAACGCGCCGATCACATAGGGGCAGCGCTCCCTGTGCAGGTAGGGCCAGATCATCACGATGCCGCATTCCACAAAGCGGGCCAGCACCGTGGCAATGGCCGCGCCGACCACGCCCATGGCGGGAAAGCCCAGCTTGCCGAAGATGAAGATATAATTGAAAACAAGATTCACAAACACCGCGATGATGCCCGCCTTCATGGGCAGTACCGTCTCCCCCGCTTCACGCAGGGTGCCGGCGTAGATCTGCCCGGCGGCAAAGGGAACGATCTGCCAGAGCATGACCGCAAGATAGTCCCTGCCATAGCGCAGCGTTGCGGCGAGATCCAGCCCCTCCTCCCCTTCATGCAGGAAAAGGGAGATCAGCGCCTCCCCATGGCGCAGCAGCAGCGCGCCAAACAGCAGCACCGCCCCCGACGCGACAAAGAGCTTCACGCGCATCGTCTGGCGCACCCCCTCATCATCGCCCTTGCCGAAAAATTGGGCGCTGAAGATGCCCGGCCCCGCGAGGCCGCCGAAGATGCAGAGATTGAAGACGAAAAGAAGCTGGTTTACGATGGCGACGCCGGACATGGGCTCTGTCCCCACCTGCCCGACCATCACGTTATCCAGCAGGCTCACGAAGTTTGTGATCACATTCTGGATCAGAATCGGCACCAGCACCGCGAAAAGCTTGCGGTAGAAGGCGCGGTCTCCGATGTATTTGTACATATGCAGCACCTCACATAGTCCGCGCTATTCTACACGATGAGAGCAGATTTTGCAACCGTAAAAAAGGGGCTGTGATAAAACAGAGTTTTTTCACAGCCCCTTAATTCAAAAAATATCCCAGCGTGGGTTCATATAGCTGTCATGCTTTGAGATGTGCACGACCAGGCGGTAGGCGATGAAGAACATCAGCGCCACGAAGCCCACGAAAATGCCGCCCATTTCTTCGAACTGCTGGGAGGCGATGAAGTCATAGCTGCCGTGCAGCAGCACCGGCACCAGCACCGCCATCCACCGGCAGCGCGCGGAGCGCCCGGGCTTGCCCGCAAGCTCCCGTTTTTTGGCCGCACCGTACCAGGCGCCCATGAACACGCCGAAGCAGGCATGCCCCGGCACGGCGGTCAATGCCCGGGCGAAGGCGACGCCCATGCCGAATTGCAGCACATAGGAGATGTTCTCCCACAGGGCAAAGCCCAGCGACACGCTCACCGCGTACACCACCCCGTCGAAAAGGCAGTTGAAGTCCGGCGAGCGCCAGGTACGCAGCCTGAGCAGCAGGTACTTGAAGAGCTCCTCCGACAGCGCCACGATCCCGAAATACAGGATCAGGTCATAGGGACGCGAGCCCTCCGGGTAAAAGGCGCTGAGCACCGTCTCGCCCAGCTGTTCACTCATGGCGGCAAACGTGGTGGAGACAATACCCAGCAGCACCAGCGACGCGATCAGCCCCAGCGGCTCCCGCTCCAGGCGGTCGGCGCGGTAGATCTTGATCAGCAGCCACACAGCCGGCACCACCGCCGCCGCAATCAGGACGCTCTGCATCGTTTACACCTCCACGCGAATACGTTTTGCCAGGATCCCGGCCAGAAGGCCGATCACGACGCCCGCGAGAACGCCGCTGAGCACCAGGAAAGGCAGATAATAGTGGATCACATCCGTCTGCAGCAGCAGGCAGGCCATGGCGATCTGCCCCACGTTGTGCAGCACGCCGCCCACCACGCTCACGGCGATCTCGGAAAACAGCCCCGTTTTCTTGAGCCCGATCATACCGGCAAGGCTCAGCACCGCGCCGGCAAAGCTGTAGAACAGGCTTGCGAAATTGCCGAAGAGCAGCGACACGAGCACAACGCGCAAAAGCGAGATGAGCGCCGCTTCCTTCCAGCCCAGCTTATACAGCGCGAACACCACCGCGATGTTGGCAAGCCCCATCTTCACGCCGGGGATCGCCACAAAGGCGGGGATCTGGCTCTCCACAAAGGAGAGGATCATCGCGAGCGCCAGCGCAAGACCCATAACCGTCACTTTTTTCGTCTTCATGCCGCGCCCTCAGCCGAAAATGTCCACACCGCCGTCGTCCCCGCCCTCCACGGTGACGATCACCGCGTTCGGCAGGCACACGATCAGCTGGCCGTTTAAGTGTATTTTCCCCATGTGTACGCAGATTTTATCCGGGCAGTCGGCCTCGGACAGATACGCGTAGCCGTTTTCGATGACGAGGATGTTGCTGCCGCCGTTGAGCGGAAAAACGCCGTTTTTGTTCAGCGGATAACGCCCGGCCTCCTCGCCCTCGACGATCACGACAGCGCAGGCGCCCTCCTCCCGGCTCGCGCTGAAGGCGAAATACAGCGCCCCGGCAAGCAGCAGCAGGACAAGGATCAGCGCCGCGTCGCGCAGCAGTGTGTTCTTTTTCATATTGTGCTCATACCTCGGGAAAAAAATGATCGGTATATCTTCATGAGATCAGCTTTGCAGACGCGCCGCACCGGCGTCCCATGGTCACGTCGATAGAACAGAGCCGCCGGAGGCACAAACTATAATATTCTATTATTTTAGAAGCAGCGCTCCCTATTGTCAAGAAAAACCCCCGCCCGTGGGCGGGGGTTTTGCATGCAGTTTTCAGCCCGCGGGCTTGAAGGTGACGGCGATGCTCACGTCATAGTCGGGCATGACGAAGCTGTTGCCGTTCATCGTAAGCGCCTCGCTGCCGCCGGTCTTGGTGACGGAGATGCCGTTGAGCACATAGCCCTTGTCGGGGATCGGGAAGATGGTGACGGTCTGTCCGGCGTTGGCCGTGTTCACGGTGACGCCGTTTACCTGCATGATGTAGGTGCCGTTGGAGCTGGTGTGCATCGTGCGGTTGCCGGCATTGGTGTTGACATTGGTGTTGGTGCTCGTGCCGGTGGCCGGGGGACCGCTGGCGATCACGCCGGGAGCGGGCAGGATCAGCACCTGACCGACATAGAGCTTGGTATAGTCCTTGATGTTGTTGGTGTTCTTGATCCAGGTCTGGTTCTTGGCGAAGTCAACGCCCAGATCCTTGCAGACCTTGGCCACGGTGTCGCCCGCCTTGAGCGTATAGGTGATGGTGGGCGTGGTGGTCTGGGTACCGGTGCCGGGGACGACCGTGCCGCCGGTGCCGGCGGTTCCGCCTACCAGGACGGGAATGTACACGACCTCACCGACCTTGATGCTGGCCATGTCGTTTTTGTTGTTGATGATCTTGAGCATCTGCTCGTTCTTGCCGAAGTCAACGCCGTAGGTCTTGCACAGGCCGACGATGGTGTCGCCCTTGACGACTCTGTGGGCAACCACCTTATAGTAGCTGCCGGAAGCGGGAGCCTTCGTGCTGGGCAGCAGCAGAACCTGACCCGCCTTGAGCTTGGCGTAGTTGGTGATGTTGTTGAGCTTGGTAATGGTGTTGGCGTCCTGCTGATAGCTGATGCCGTAGTTGTTGCAGACCTTGTACACTGTCTCGCCGGACTGAAGCGTGTGGGAAATGATGTAAGAGCTCACCACATCGCCCCCGCTGAGGTCGGGCAGTGTGTTGACATTGACAGTGGCGTTCGTATTCGTGTTGGTCGCCGCTGGCGCTGTATAGGTGAGCACCTTGCCGGGAGCCGGCAGCGTCAGCACCTTGCCCACGGGCAGCGTGGAATAGTTGGTGATGTTGTTGGTCTTGGTGATGAACTCGTAGTTCTTGGCGAAGTCGATGCCCATATCCTTGCAGACCTTGCCCACGGTGTCGCCCGCCTTGAGGGTGTAGGTAATGGTCTCGCCGTCGGCAAAGGCGGTAACGCTCATGAGGCTGCACGCGAGTGACATAACGAGAAGCAGGCTCAACAGGACCGGTAACAGTCTATTTTTCATAATACTTCCTCCCGGGACAGCTTTTGTCCCTTTTTGATAAAAAACGGAAAGATATCCCATCTTTCTGCAATACATGCATGGTAGTCTAATTATATAAGCTTGGTTTCCATAATGCAAGAGGAACTTTCAAAAATTAAGAATTTTTATATTTGCTCCGCTCCTGGCGTGTATTTCTCCCCCCTCCCTTGCGCTTTCCGGTCCCTTATGGTATCATCTTTTCATCAGTTTAATCATATGGAGGTATCCCAAATAAAGATCGAAAACGTGCTGGCGGACGAAAAGGTTCTCGACGAGCAGGGACGCATCGACTGCGGCAAGCTCAACACCTCCCTCTTCGATCAGATGCGCAATGACTATTACGCTGTGGGCGAAGTCTGCGGCAAGGCCTGGCACAGCGGCTCGTCGCTGCTGAAGAAGTAAGGTCCTTGGGAGCTGTGAAAATCTTTGTTTTTCACAGCTCCCAGTTTTCAGTTTTCAGACAGAAATCCGGATGCTGAAAACACACGGCGCAAGGCGGGCTTGATGTGTCCGGGGCTCTATGCTATGATAGAAAAAACAAGGAGGTGCATTGTCCATGGGCGCAAAGCTTTTTGGCAGCGCGATGCTCAAATTTTTCAGCGGCCTTGCGCTGATGATGCTGCTGCTCTTTCTCCCGGCGGGAACGCTGCGCTGGTTCGAGGGCTGGCTGTTGATCGGAATCCTCTTCGTGCCCATGTTTCTCGCGGGGCTGGTGAGGATGGCAAAAAGCCCGGAGCTGCTGCAAAAGCGCCTGAACGCGAAGGAGGAGCAGGGGGAACAGGGGCTGCAGGGTTACGCCGCATATAAACAGCGCGTGAAATACCGGCTGCTGCCCGGGATCTGGTAAAAAGGCAGAAAGAATCTTGAAATTTGCTCCACAGCTATTGCAATCAGCTTGAATACTCCTTATAATATATCGGCACAAAAATTTGGTTGCATTCAGGCGCAAAATGGGCTACAATATCGTCTGGTTTATAACAATCATTTTCGGAGGCGGGCTTGGAGCATCTGAAATTGGAGATCCACGGCATTGTGCAGGGTGTGGGCTTCCGCCCTTTCCTGCATCGGCTCGTGCAGGAGCACGGGCTGAGCGGCACGGTGTGCAACAGCTCCTCCGGCGTGGTGCTGGAGCTGGAGGGTGAGAGCGCGGCGCTGAACGCCTTTTTGCAGGCGCTGCCGCAAAGGGCGCCGAAGCTCGCCGTCATTGAGAGCGTGAAGCCCCATTGGGGTCTCCCTTTGGAGGGCTATACGGGCTTTCGCATCCTGCCGAGTCTGGTGGAGCGCGAGCGCAACACGCTCATTTCCCCGGACGTGTGCCTCTGCGAGGACTGTAAGCGGGAGCTGCTCGATCCGAAGGATCGGCGTTACCGCTACCCTTTTATCAACTGCACCAACTGCGGCCCCCGCTTCACCATCATCCGGGACGTGCCCTATGACCGCCCGACGACCTCGATGGGGCGCTTTCCCATGTGTCCCGACTGCGAGCGTGAATACCACGACATTGAAAACCGCCGCTACCACGCCCAGCCCGACTGCTGCCCGGTCTGCGGGCCGCACCTCTGGTTTCAGGATGCGCAGGGCAGGCGTACCGATGGGGACGAGGCGGCGCTGGAGCGCGCCCGCGCGATGCTCAAACGCGGCAAAATCGTCGCGGTCAAGGGGCTCGGCGGGGTGCACCTCGCCTGCGGCATTGACGATCCGGCCGCAGTACAGCGGCTGCGGCAGCGCAAGCAGCGGGACGAAAAGCCCTTTGCGATCATGTGCCGCGATCTTGACTGCGTGCGGAAGCTCTGCGATGTGAGCGACGATGAGGCGCGGATTTTAGAGAGCTGGCAGAGGCCGATCGTATTGTTAAAGAAGAAGGCGCCGGGGCTTTGGCACCTGAGCGAAAACGGCTTTGTGGGCGTGATGCTGCCCTACACGCCGCTGCATGTGCTCCTCTTCGCAGACGACATCGACGCACTGGTGATGACGAGCGCGAACCTCTCCGACACGCCGATCGTTTACAAAAACGGTGAGGCGCTCGAACGGCTCTCCGGCATTGCCGACGGCTTTCTGCTGCACGACCGGGAGATTCAGACCCGCTGTGACGACTCACTCTGCTGGGTACTGGACGGGAAGGAATACTTCGCCCGGCGTTCGCGCGGCTACGCTCCCTACCCTGTAAGGCTTGCGCGTGTGCAGAGCAATCTGCTCGCCTGCGGGGCGGAGCAAAAGGCGGGCTTCTGTCTGAGCAAGGGGGACTACGCCTTCCCCAGCCAGCACATCGGTGATCTCAAAAATTTTGAGACGCTGCAAAATTACGAACAGCAGATCGCCCATTTTGAGCGGCTGTTTGATATTCACCCGGCGGCGATCGCCTGCGATCTGCACCCGGACTACCTCTCCACCGCCTACGCGAAGGAACGCAGCGAGCGCGAGGGCTTAAAGCTTGTACAGGTGCAGCACCATCACGCGCATTTAGCCTCCTGCATGGCGGATAACGGCCTGCAGGAACCGGTGATCGGCCTCATTTGGGACGGCACCGGCCTCGGCACGGACGGTACGGTCTGGGGCGGCGAGTGCCTGGTGGGCGATTACGCGGGCTTTGAACGCTTTGGCTCGATCCGCCCGATGGCGCTCTGCGGCGGCGATCTCGCAACGAAGGAGCTTGACCGCGTCGCCTACGTCCTGCGGCGTGAGGCAGGTGTGGAGCAGGAAGAAAACCCGCTTTTCGAGCGGATGCTCAAAAGCGCGCTCAACTGCCCGGACTCGTCCGGCATGGGGCGGCTTTTTGACGGCGTGGCCTGCATTCTCGGCATCAAGACCCTTGCCAGCTATGAGGGGCAGGGCGCGGTGCTTCTGGAAGCCGCCGCGGCAGAAGACGAAGCAGGCTGCTACCCCATTGATTTTTACGGCGCTCCCCTGCGCTTTGACTGGCGGCCCATAATCCGCGCGCTCTGCGAGGACAAGGCCGACACCGCGCATAAGGCGGCAAAGTTTATGAACAGCCTCGCGCGCATGGCCTGTGAGCAGGCGGAGGCGGCGTCCCGGAAAACGGGCGTCACCGACGTGGTGCTATCCGGCGGGAGCTTTCAGAATCTGTACCTGATGCGCCGTCTTCCCGCGGTGCTCCGAGCGCGTGGCCTCACGGTCTACCACCACCGCCGCGTCTCCTGCAACGACGAGGGCATCGCGTTGGGACAGATGATGATATTGAATGAAGCAGTGAAAAGTGAATAGTTGCGGTGTCGCTTCGCGACAAATTATAAAATAAGCCCCCGAAGGGGACACCTTAACTTTTTTCTATTCTCTCTTCACGATTCACTTAAAGAAGGTTATACTATGTGTCTTGCAGTACCCTTAAAACTGATTGAGATCCACGGCAATGACGCGATCGGGGACGCGATGGGCGTTCGGCGCAAGCTCCGGGTGGATTTTATCCCCGAGCCGAAGGTGGGCGACTATGTGATCGTCCACGCGGGCTTTGCCATTGAGCGGCTGACAGAGCAGCAGGCGCTGGAGGATCTGGAGAGCTGGGAGGAACTGGATGAAGCCCTCCGCAACTGAGCTTCTGGACGCCATCCGCGCCCTGCCGCTGCCTGAGACGCGCATCATGGAGGTCTGCGGCACGCACACCATGGCGATCGCCGAGGCGGGCATCCGCAGTCTGCTCCCTGAGAACGTGAAACTCCTGAGCGGCCCCGGCTGCCCGGTCTGCGTGACCCCGGCGGAGCTCATTGACGCGGTGCTGGCGCTCTCGATGGAGAAAAACGTCATCCTCGCAAGCTACGGGGACATGATCCGCGTCCCCGGGAGCATACCGGGCGACAGCCTGCAAAGAAGGCGGGCGCTGGGCGCGGACGTGCGGGTGTGCTACTCCCCGATGGACGCGCTGGACATCGCGGAAGCCAATCCCACGAAGGAAGTCGTGTTTCTCGGCGTGGGCTTTGAGACCACCGCCCCCGGCACCGCCGCCGCGGTTCTGAGCGCGCAGGAGCGGGGGCTTCGGAACTTCTCCGTCTGGTCGATGCTCAAGACCGTGGAGCCCGCGCTGCGCTCGCTGATGGGGACGGAGGGCTTCAACGTGCAGGGCTTTCTCTGCCCCGGCCATGTGGCGACCATCCTCGGCGTGGAGGGCTTTCGCTTCCTGCCGGAGGAATACCGTATGCCCGCCGTGATCGCGGGCTTTGAGCGCGAAGACATCCTGCTTGCGGTCTATAAGCTGTTAAAGCAGATCGCGGAGGGAAAACCGCGCATCGAAAACGAATATCCCCGCGCCGTGAGAGCGGAGGGTAACCCCCTCGCGCGAAAGATCATGGCGCAGTGCTTCACCGCGCGGCAAGACCTCTGGCGCGGCCTGGGCGCGATCCCGGGAAGCGGACTTGGCCTGCGGGACGCGTTCAGGGACTTCGACGCGGAGAGAATATTCGGCGTCACGCTTCCGGCGAGGGCGAAGACCGCCTGCCGCTGCGGCGAGGTGATCACCGGGCGGCTTGACCCGGCGGGTTGCCCGCTCTTCGGCACACGCTGCACACCCGAGGATCCCGTGGGTCCCTGCATGGTATCTTCCGAGGGCGCCTGCGCGGCGTGGTACAAATATCAGTGATCAGTGATCAGTGGTCAGTGGCCAGAAGATGAGAACTGACCACTAACCACTGACCACTGGCCACTCAGACAAGAAACAAGATTGGACAAATCGTACCATGGACGATATCATCACACTTGACTACGGCAGTGGGGGGAAGAAGACCTCGCGGCTGATTGAAAACTGCATCGTGCCCGCGCTGGGAAACCCGGCGCTGAACGCCCTGACGGACGGGGCGATTCTGGGCGATCTCGTCTTCTCCACGGACAGCTTCGTGGTCGATCCGCTCTTTTTCCCGGGCGGGGACATCGGGGAGCTTGCCGTCTGCGGGACGGTGAACGATCTCGCCGTCTGCGGGGCGGAGCCGCAATATTTAAGCTGTGCTTTTATTATAGAAGAAGGCTTGCCGATGGCGGACTTGCAGCGTGTGATCGCCTCGATGCAATCCGCGTGTGAGAAAGCCGGGGTGCAGATCGTGACCGGCGACACCAAGGTCGTCGAGCGTGGGCGGGGCGACAAGCTCTACATCAACACCGCCGGCATCGGAAGGCTCAAATACCCCGGTCTCTCCCCGGCGAATATCCGGGAGGGGGATCAGGTGCTCGTCTCCGGCACGGTGGGCGACCACGGCACGGCGGTGATGCTCGCAAGAAGCGGTATGATGCAGACAGAGCTGCAATCCGACTGCGCGCCACTGAACCGGCTCTGCGCCGCGATCCTTGAGAGCGGGGCAAAGCTGCGCGTGCTGCGCGATCCGACGCGCGGCGGCATCGCCACAACGCTAAACGAGTTTGTGGAGAATACCGCGCTCGGCATTGAGCTTTCGGAGGACGCGATCCCGGTGCGTCCGGCGGTGAAGGCCGCCTGCGGTATGCTGGGGCTGGAACCCTTATACTGCGCAAACGAAGGAAAGCTCCTCGCCGTGGCGGCTCCCGAGGACGCGGAGAAGGTGCTCAAAGCTATGCGCGCGCTCCCGGAGGGCGAAAACGCCGCGCAGATCGGCGTTGTGACCGCCGCCGCGCCCGGCAAGGTGCTGATGAAAACCGCCCTCGGCGGGAGACGGGTTTTGCAGAAGCTCGCCGGCGCGCAGTTGCCGAGAATCTGCTAGTAGGGGCGGCCCTAAAGGACTAGCTTTGCGTCGCTATCAGCCGCCCGCCAGACCCGCACCAAGTCCGCAGGCGGCTGATAGCCGCCCCTACGACATGATTAACATTGTTCGCAAAAATTTTTATATAGACTTTCCCCAATCAAGCAAGCACTTTAGAGAGGTGATGTATTTTGCAAGAGTACAAACGCATCGACATCAGCAAGGATCAAATCGTTCCCATCGCCGAGCGCATGCGCAAGCAGAATGTCTACCTGGTGATGATCCACGCCTTTTTGAACAAGGAAGGGCAGATGGATGTCTCCTGGGACTACGCGGTCGACCCCGCCATCGAGTCCTATCATGTGGTGGGCGAGACGGTGCTGCCGTCCATCGGCGAGATCTACGACACCGCCGCCACCTGGCCCGAGCGCGAGCTCAACGAGCTCTTCGGCATCGAGTTTGAGGGGCTGGACATGAGCCAGCGTCTCTTCCTGCCGGAGGATCTGCTGGAGACCCAGGGCCGCGGCCAGATCATGGTGACGCCGCTGAGTGAGCTGGTGGAGAAAAACAAGAAGGAGGCCGTGCAATGAGCTATATCGTACCCATCGGGCCTTACCATCCCGCCTTGGAGGAGCCGATCCACGCCAAGCTCTACACCGAGGGCGAGATCAT
>CACZXQ010000012.1 GCA_902785115.1 Oscillospiraceae bacterium
CAGGCCATGATGGATGAAGATTGTCTCGACATGTTTGTCAACGGTCAGGGCATCTGCATGGGCAGCGGTCAGGTGTGGCTCAATGACCCCAATTATATGACAGACGCCGAACCTCAGCTTCAGATCATCGCCATCAGTGGGATTGTTGACAGATAAACAGGGGGGAGTTTTTCGCGGGAGCCGAGTGAATGTTCGGCTCCCTATAAGCGCAAACAAAATGATGGAACTCAACATGGCTTTTCCTCCTTGTGAGAGAGCGAAAAATGGCGAGACTTTACCGCCTGTTTGCGGTAAAGTCTCGCCATTTCATTCACAAAACCGGGTCTTCACGACCGTACTGACGATTTTGGAAACACCTATTGTGTCGGCTACTCCCTTTATCGGGTATATCTTATCATGAGAAACTGCCCGAATCAAGTTAAATTTTCACGAAAGGCACTTTACGGTTTTTTATTTTTTCCCATGCGCACCTGTATTCCTTAAGTACTCAAGCCTTTTGACCATATTTCTATGGTCTGGTTTCCTGCGTGTAAAGCTCACACCGCCATCTCGAACGGTGTCGCGATGGGGAGCCCCAGCGCGGCCAGCACCTCCTGCACGGTGGAGACCGGCGTGATCTCTAGCGCCTGCTTTACTTCCTCGGCCACGTCCTTAAGGTCGTCCAGGTTGTCCTTCGGAATGAACGCCCGTTTCACGCCGGCGCGTTGGGCGGCCATCAGCTTTTCGGGCAGCCCGCCAATGGGGTTGACGTCTCCCTGCAGGGAGACCTCGCCGGTCATTGCAACGTCAGGCGGTACAGCACAGCCGGTCAACTGAGAGGCCAGAGCCGTGGTCAGCGTGATGCCCGCGGAGGGGCCGTCCTTGGGGGTCGCCCCGTCGGGCACATGGATGTGCAGATCGCTCTTGGAGAGTGTCTGCGCCTGCTCCGGCAGCATGGCCTTGACGAGGCTGACCGCGATCTCGGCGGACTCCTTCATCACATCTCCCAGTTGCCCGGTGACGGTGATCTTTCCGCTGCCCTTTGTCAGCAGCGTCTGGATATACAGAATGTCGCCGCCCACCGGCGTCCAGGCGAGACCGGTGACGATGCCGGGCCTTGCGCTCTCCGGCACATGCTTGCGGCGCACCGGACTCATATCCATCAGTTCCTGGAGCATGGAAGGCAGAACGGTGATCGCTGCCGCAGGATCATCCACCAGGGTCGCCGCCGCGCTGCGGCAGAGCTGATCCATGCGCTTTTTCAGTCCGCGTACCCCCGCCTCCCGGGTGTAGTCCTCGATGATGGCGCCGATGGTCTCATCCGGCACGCTCAGCGCGCCTTCGGGGATCCCCACCGCCTGCATGGCACGTGGCAGCAGATGCTCCCGTGCAATGCGCTGCTTCTCGATGGGCGTATAACCCTGGAAGGGGATTACCTCCATGCGGTTTAAGAGCGGTTCAGGGATCGTGTCTAGCGTGTTGGCGGTGCAGATGAACAATACGTCGCTCAGATCAAAGGGCACGTTCAGATAGTGGTCGGTGAAGGAAAAGTTTTGCTCCGGATCCAGAACCTCCAGCAGTGCGCTGGCTGGATCGCCGTTATAGGACATGGAGAGCTTGTCCACCTCGTCAAGCACCATGACCGGATTAGAGGAACCGCACTTGTGGATGCCGTCAATGATCCGTCCAGGCATGGCGCCTATGTAGGTGCGGCGATGACCCCGGATGTCTGCCTCGTCCCGCATATTTGCGCCCCAGAGCCTTGGCGATGGACTCGCCGATGGAAGTCTTGCCGGTGCCCGGCGCGCCCACAAAGCAGAGGATGGAGCCGGACTGCTTTCCTCTCAGGCGCATGACGGCAATCTGCTGCAGAATGCGCTTTTTCACCTTCTCCAGTCCTGCGTGCTCCGCATCCAGTGCCGCGCGCGCCTTGTCCATGGAAATCTCCTCCGCCGGCTCTTTCTTCCAGGGCAGACTCGTCAGCAGATCCAGCCAATCCGTGAGCATGCCGGACTCCGGGCTGTTGGAGCCCTCTCCTTTGAGGCGATTGAGAACCTTTCGCCCTTCTTTCAGAGCCGTTTCGTTCATACCCGCCTCTTCCAGCTTCAGCTCCAGCCGCCGCACCTCGGACACGTTCTCCGGGTGCATAGCGTCCAGTTCCTTCTGCAGATACTCGATCTGCTTTTTGATGGCGGACTCCCGATAGAGCTTTTCGTGATCCTCCTGCTGGGCGGCTTGGGCAGCGCTCTTCACGTCTGCCATCTCCATGCTTTCCATCAGCAAGCGCTCCAGCTTTTCAAAACGGACGCGCCGGCTGTCCTCCGCCAGCAGCTCGTAGCGCTCGGCGTTGGAGACGCTCAGCCATGGGGACATAAAAGCGGCCACTGTCCAGAGAGAGTCCCAGTACGCGGCGAAGCTGCGCAGCCAGCCCTCCCACTGCTGCCCCTTGGAGAAGGACAGGATCCGCTCCTTGACTTCGGTAAGCGTCCGTGCGGCCTCCTCGGGATCCAGATCCTCCACATCGGATCTGCGGGTAACAGTCATGCTGAAGCTGTTATCCGCCTGCACGATCACGCCTTCGATGCTGATGCGGTTTTGAACATCGATGGCGACGAAACCTGCGTCGTTTACCTCCGCAACAATACCGGCCGTGCCGATGGAATGAAAACTGTCAGCCGTCAGGTCTTTGCGCCCCTCGTCCTCTTTCTGCATGAGGATGGTGACTTTGTCTCCTTCGACGGGCATCTTTCCGGTCAGTTCCCGGTAAACTGCGCTGCGCAGCCAGAGCCGCGCACCCGGCAGCGCGATCATATTATATAGGGGCATGATTGCCATATTGCTGTCTCCTTTCCGAAGTTGTAATTTGACAAATGTCAAGTTTTTTGAATTCTACAACAAACCTTGACATTTGTCAAGCCTGTTTGCTATAATACAGAACATCAAGGACGCAGGAGACAGGATTATGTACTGTGGGAGCAATAAAACAGCGCTGCAGTCCCAGCGGCAGATTGCACGGGCCATGATGGCACTGATCCGGGAAAAGCCCTACGCGCAGATCACGATCAGTGAGCTGTGCAAGACGGCCGGTATTTCCCGGCAAACCTTTTACAGCCTATTTACCAGCCGAGAGAATGTGATGGTCTTTACACTGCAGACAGGTGAGTGTGATACGCCAGAGATCACACCTCCCGAGCGCAGCAACGACCGGATGGAGTCTCTGCGCTGGCTCTGTCGGGGCTACAGTGAATATATCCTCCAAAACCGGGAGCTCATCAAGCTGCTGGTGGATAACCGCATCGACCATCTGCTCTACGACAGCTTTTTTGAGGTCATGAACGACTGCGATTGTTTTTTAGCCGGCGTGGAGCCCTGCCTTCGCAGTTACGCCGCCAGGTTTTATGCCGGAGGGATCGCCTGTGTGGCAAGACAATACGCCCAGGACGGCTGCACCACGACAATCGACGGACTGCAGAACATGCTGATGACCTTGCTCTCCGGAGAGTTGTTCTGAACTGCGGTATCACGCTCCCGGCTCCTCCGGGCATCAAGGCCGCCAGTCGGAGAAACCAATTAACCCGTAAAGCATCTTATATATGCGTTTTTAATGAATTACTAAAACTTCCCACACAGCAAATCCGCCGAAAAGTTTTCCTTTCCACTGAATCCACGCAAAAAACGATCCAAATCAGCAAATAAAAATAGCATATATCCCCGAAAGACCTGCAAGCAGCAGCTAAAGCTCCTGAAGGAGTGCGGCAGTCCGTCCTTTGATGCGTTTACCTGCCACCTGGCCATTGTCTGCGTTCGGTATATGATCCTCTCTGTTGCGCAGCGTGCCAACACAGATGACCGTACCGTTGGCGAACGATTCTGCCTTATGACAGCCGAAGCGGCTGAGGTCAGCTACAACGCCACCCTGGCGCTGATTCTGGAGGCTTTGCTGGACACCGTTCGCGAGACCTTTGCTGTCTCGGATGAACAGATGCAAAGCTTCGCAAATGCCTTCATCAGCCACCTCCCGGACTATCTTCGTGCGTCTCTCGGTGTTCCAGATACTTTTCAAGCGGCATAATGGCAGAAAATCTCGTTTTCCGGCTTGAAATGTACTGTTTCGGAGTGAGTCGCATGTGGGAAGTATTAGTCATGTTGTCTAAAAACCAAGCACTAAAAGGGACTGCCTCAAAAGTCCGCGTGAGTAGGGGAGGCCCTAAAGGACTAGCTTTGCGTCGCTATCAGCCTCCCGGCGGTAACATGGAAGTATCTGCAAAAAAGTTGGGCGAATTCGCACAAATTTCGAATTCGCCCAACTTTTCATATCATTGTGTTTTCACTGCGCGGGCGGCATGATAGCCGCCCCTACGGCAACTCTTACCGTTTTGAGACAGCCCCTTTTAGCGTCACCGTCCCGACGGCGCTTTCTCAAAGGTCATGTCGGTCAGAACGGAGGCGAGAAGAACGTGGGGGTTCACATTCGGGTCGATCCAGCGGGAAAGCTCGCGCTCCGGCAGAATCAGGGGCATGCGGTCATGGAGAAAGGAAATGGATTCGCCCGGCTCCCGCGTCAGAATGACAAAGTGCGGGTATCCCTCCTCCATCCGGTAGATGCCGCAGAGCCAGGTCATATCCCCGCCCTTCGGCATGATCGCGTACTTCTCTCCGGCCTTGGTTTTGCCGGAAGGGGAGAGCACATGCTCCCACTCATAGTACCAGGAGGCCGGGACGATGCAGCGGTGGGTCGCCCAGCCCTCCCGGAAGGCGGCTTTTTCGGCGGCGGTCTCCAGACGGGCGTTGGCGATGGTGCGCGAGATGCCGGGAATATGATAGCCCCAGAGCATGGGGAACACGGCCTTTTCCCCGGCTTTGCTGGTGGCAAGCACCGGCACGAGGGAATCGGGGCAGACTTCACCCTCGGTGCACAGGGGGCGCGCGATGCGGGCGATGTTATTCTGATAGAGCTTTGAGCGCTGCGCAGCCTCCACGATCGGTCGAAGCCTGGGCGACATTTCCATATAGTAACGGCAGCACATCCTTATCTCTCCTCTTTGGGCGGCTCAATGCGAAGCTCCGCAAGGTCGGTAAATTCGATCTCCTGATCGGCGATGATGAGCGATCTGCGCATTATAGGGTCCACCTTCCATACCACACCGCTTACGGTCTTGTAGCTGCCGCGCAGGCCGTAGGCTTCGTGATTTTCGTCCTGGCAGGGAAGATAGTAGACCGCAGTCGCCCGAATACGGTTTGCGCGCGCCAAACGGAGATTCCGTGTTTTCTCGCAGAGAAACGCGAGCGTGCGGTCAAGCTGCGCCTGCTCCTCATCCGTAAGCTCCCGTTTGCTGACGTAGCGCGCCAGCTTTTCGTCGATGGCCTCTTCGAAGCCCTTGAGGGCGGAGAAGGGTGAAAAAATCTTGGCGCGCTGGTTCATGCGCATTTTCGGGTGACGGATGGAAAAATCGTCATACACGCCGTGCATCGGCCTGTCGCGGTAAAAGGCACAGCGATATTTACTTTCCACAGTTTGCTCCATTTTATGCACGGTGACCGCCGATCTGCATGTTGCGCTCGATGGCGGTGGCTCCTTCCTGAAAGTTCACGCCCTTGAGCAGGGCGTTTGCGCCGTATTTTTTCCGTACCTCCAGCATGGCGGCCTCCAGCTTCCGCTCCTTTTCCAGCGCCTCATAGTCGGAGAAGAGATCGACCTGAAAAACGCTGTTGTCCGTTTTCACATCCTCGGCGCCGATGCCGAGACGGCGAAAGAGCAGATTATGGTTGGTTTTCGTGTCAAAGGAGGCGAGAACGGCGGGGGCGATGACGCTCAGCGCGTTTGTCCGATCGCGCAGACGCACTGTGCCGCCGCTGTGCGCCGGGTGCAGCCGACCGTAAAAGTCAGTCTTTACGGGGCCGATATAGTTGGGGTGAACTTCCAGGCTCTTGTGGTCATAGGATACCCACCAGCCGATGGCGGGCGTCGTCAGATTCTTAGTAAACAGATCGGCGCAGAGCAACTCCAGCATCTCCTGAAACACGATCCTTGCTTCGCTGTACGAATACGGGCGGGGGAGTACCTGCCCGCTTGAGAGGCTGTTGGCGCTGGCCTTGTAGCCCTTGATATCCGCCATGGTGACCGGCTCAATGCCCCAGGCGTGGTCGATCAGGATCTCGCCGTCGATGCCGAAGGCACGGTAAAAATATTCCTCGTCACGCAGGGAGCGCACAGCAATGTCGCCCATGGTGAAAAGCTGCGCCTCCATCAGCCGCCGCGCCTTGCCGGGGCCAAGCTGCCAGAAATCCGTGAGCGGCCTGTGATCCCAGAGCAGCCTGCGGTAAGAGAGCTCGTCAAGCTCCGCGATACGCACGCCGTCCCGGTCGGCGGGCGCTTTTTTTGCGACAATGTCCATCGCCACCTTGGCCAGATACAGGTTGCTGCCGATGCCGACGGTGGCGGTGATCCCGGTCGTCTGCAGCACCTCCCGTATCATCGTTCGGGCCATAACGTGCGCCGGGCTTACGCCCTGCTGCCTCGCCTGCTGCTTATAGCGCGCAAGGTAGCGGGTGCAGTCGATAAAGGCCTCGTCAATGCTGTAAACGTGAATATCCTCCGGCGCGACATGGTGCAGGTAGATCGAGAAGATCAGCGCGGAGACACGCTCATATTCCGCCATGCGCGGTACGGCGATATAGTATTGGGTTTTGGTGTGGTGCGCGGCGTCGTAGAGTCGAATGGCCTGCTTGGCCTCAAAGAGACGCGGCCGGGACGGAACGCCCATGGCCTTCAGGGCAGGGGAGACGGCAAGGCAGATGGTCTGATCCGAACGGCTCTCGTCCGCCACCAGGAGCCTGGCCTTGAGCGGATCGAGCCCCCGCGCCACACATTCGACGGAGGCATAGTAAGACTTCAGGTCGATGCAGAGGCAGCAGCGCGCATTCCGGTCAGTCAAGGCTGCGCCCGCGGAGCGTCAGATAGGCCTCCACGTCCTCCTTCGCGGGGATATCCTTCTGCGAAACCTTGCCGACGATGCGCCCGATCAGGTAGACGGCCTGCTCCTCGTCAAAGTGCAGCACGTCATACTTTTTGTTCAGAGAATGCAGCCCGTCCGCCTCGTACTGCTTGATATAGGTCTCGTTTCCGACGATGAAGGCTCCGATTTCCCCGTAATGCAGCAGCGCGCCCGCCAGCAGCTTTTCCACCAGCACCATGTCGCCGCTGAGAAAGTCCGGCTCCATGCTGTCGCCGTTGACGCGAAACACATAGTCGGCGCGCTTGACCTCCGGGGAGAGATAGAGATACATCGCCTCCGCGTCCTGCTCAAACTCGGTGGGGTCGGCAGCGCCGGCGGCAAGCGCGCGCTCAAAGTAGAGAAGCTGCCGGATGTCGGGCTGATTTTCCGCGTTCTGAACAAAGCGGAGCGTTTCGATGGCCTTCTCCACGGCGTAGCGGTTCCCGACACTCAGTGCGCGATAGCTCTCCACAAGCTGCTGCTCCCGTTTGGAGAGAAAGGCGTCCGGTGCTGCTTCGCCGTAGAGATCATAGAGCGTGATGCCAAGCGCCCTGCAGATCGCGGGCAGCAGATTCACGTCCGGCCTGGCGCGGCCGCGCTCCCAGTTGCTGACCGTGTTGGCCGAAAGCCCCAACTGCGCGGCAAACGCCTTCTGCTCGATGGCTCTTGCGCTGCGGTAATGCCGGATCCGCTCACAAATCAGCGGCACGGCGGCTTTCTCCGCCGGCTGCGCGGTACGCAGATCGACCATTCCCGCTTCCGCGGCAGACAATTCGACTTTTCTTCGGGACATAAACGCCACCTCCCTCAAGCAACGCCATTCTAACACATAAACTTGCGATTGTAAAGAGAAATAATTTTTGCAAATGGTAATTAAATGAATTGTAGATGGTATAGACCTGTTTTTCTGATTCCACGGGGAGGGACAGCGGCTGCAGGGAAAATAAAATATCGCGAATGCCGCTGAAAGAATTGAAAAAAGAAAAAACACATGATAAAATAAACTGTCAAAGTAAAGCCATAAATTATCAACAGGATCAGCAAAACTAATGGAGGAAATAATCATGCTGGATATCGAAAAGAAAACCAACGGAAACGCCCTGAACGTCGTTCTGAGCGGGTGCCTGGATACCACCACCGCACCGGAGCTGGAAAAGCAGTTGAAGGACAGCATGGGCGGCGTCGAGGTGCTTGCCATCGATATGGAAAGCCTGGAGTACATCTCTTCGGCCGGCCTGCGTGTGCTGCTCTCTGCGCAGAAGGTCATGAACAGACAGGGAAGCATGACGGTTACCCATGTAAACGAGACTATTATGGAGATCTTTGAAGTCACGGGATTTTCTGACATTCTGAATATCGAATAATTACAAGAGAAGCACAGAGAAAGAGAATGGAAACTGATTTTTATATTGAACGAAAACTGAGGGAAAAATCACCGGAGCTTCATCAGCGTACGCGGGACAGCGTCTTTATTCTGCAGGGAATGCTGGAATCTTTTTTGCCGCGCTTCCCGGACTTTACGGATCACTCTCTGCTGCACAGCATGGATGTTCTGGATTACTGCAACCGCCTTCTCGGCATCGATCAGATCGAACAGTTCTCAGCGGCCGAATGCTATACGCTGATTATGGCCTGCTATCTGCACGACATCGGCATGGGCGTCAACCAGAAGGATTTTGAGGAGTTTTCACCGCATATCGACTTTGGAAATTACAGCAGTGAGGATCCCTCCGATACGATCCGTGTCTTTCACCATGAGTACAGCGGCCTTTTTATCCGCAAATACGCAGAGCTGCTGGAAATCCCGACCGAGGAGCTGCTGTTTGCCGTCATTCAGGTTTCCCGCGGGCATAGAAAGACCGATCTGTTCGATCCGGTCGAGTACCCGGACCTGCAGACGGAATACGGTCCGATCCGCACGGCGTTTCTCGCGGCGGTGATCCGTTTGGCGGATGAGATCGACGTGGGGGAGGACCGCAACTCCGAGCTCCTGTTTGACAGCTCCAAGCAGACGCTGCTTCGCGCGATCAAAGCCTTCGGAACCCATGAGTCGATCAAGCATGTTGAGGTCACGCCGGACAGTATCGTGCTTTACGTCAAGCCCAAGGCGCCGGAATTCGTTCCCCTGGTCGAGGAGCTGTGCGGGAAGATCCAAGAGACGCTGGATTATTGCCGCCGTGCAGCCCGGGAGCGTTCTGACCTCAGAATCACGCAGGAAAGGTCGGAGATCGTAAATCTATGAAAAACGAAGAGAACCATGCGTTGTCAGGCGACGGCGTTATCATCAGAAAGCTGTTCCAGAGAACCATGATCACCATGCTTATCGCGGAGCTTTCCGGCGGCGCGACGGCAATCATCGACGGTATCCTGGTGGGCAGATATCTGGGCGCGACGGCGCTCGCCGTCAGCGGCCTCGGTTCGCCCTATTACAGCGTTGCTTCCATCGTGAGCGGAATTCTCATGGTGGGCAGCACCAATATGTGCACCAAGGCCATCGGCAAGGGCGACAGGGAAGGGCTCAACGGCACATTCTCGCTGACCATCGCGCTGGGCGCTTCACTTGCCTGCCTGCTGGCGCTCTGCGGCGTCATCATGCCACAGCAGTTTGCACTTCTCTTTGGCGCCAAGGGGGCGACGGAGGAGGTCTTTACACAGACAGCGGCCTATCTGCGCGGTCTGTTCCTCGGCGCGCCCGCCTTTATCATGTATGTGATTTTAACGCCCATACTGCAGCTTGACGGCGATACCGTGCGTCCCAAGCTTGCAAGCCTTGTGTGCGCGCTTACGGATGTTGTCGGTGACCTGCTGAACATTTTTGTCTTTCACGGCGGCATCTTCGGCATGGCACTTGCCAGCAGTCTGAGCCACTATACGGCCTTTTTGATCGTAGCCTCGCATTTTCTCAAAAAAGGGAGCTTGTTCCGCTTCTCCTTTGGCTCCATTCGCGCAGGCATGGTCTCTCCGCTGCTGAAAGACGGGCTGCCCCGCGCGACCTGTATGCTCAGCCGCGGCCTGCTGCCGATCCTGCTCAACACGCTGCTTTTGCGCCTTGCCGGTGACGCGGCCGTGACAGCCCTCTCCTCTATGATCAATTCCAGCTTCATTGTCGGCGCCCTTGGTTGGGGCATCGGCGGCGCGGTGCTGATCATGGGCGGTATGATGGTCGGCGAACAGGACGTCAACGGGCTCAAGCTTGTGATGAAAACAGCGCTGACGGATATTCTGATCGGCGTTTCCGCGCTTGCGGCGGCGGTCTTCTTCGCTGCCCCACTGATCGCATCGCTCTTTGTTCCCGAAGCCGGCGCAGCGCAGAGCATGTCCATCGCCTTTATCCGCAGCTATGCGATCTGTCTGCCATTCTTGGCTTTCAATGTTTCGATGGCGAATTATATGCAGGTCGTTTCCAGAACCTTCGACGCCAATGTCGTAAACATCTGCATCGAAGTCGTTTTCACGGCTGCCACGGCGTATCTGCTCAGCACCTTCTTCGGCGTCTCCGGCGTTTGGATCGCCTACGCCGCCGCACAAGCCGAGCTGACGCTCTTCCTCGTTCTGCGAATGCTTCTGTCGAAGGCCCCCACGCGCAGCGGGCTGGAAAGGCATATGCTGCTGCCGAATGGCTTCGGCATTCCGGAAAAGGATCGTCTGGAGCGCTCCCTGCATACGACAGATGAAGTGGTTGCGCTCTCTGCCAAAGTGGTTTCCTTCTGCAAGGAACGCGGCATCAGCTCCAGGGAAGCCAACCGCCTCGCGCTGTGCATAGAAGAGATGGCGGGCAACGTCATTGAACATGGCTTTGATGACGGCAAGCCCCATCATCTGGATGTGCGTGTCATGGTCAAGGACGGTACTGTGATCCTCCGCCTGCGGGACGACTGCCGCAAATTCGACCTGCGTGAAAAAACCGAAAAGTGGAAATTCAATCCGGAGCATCCGGAGAAGAACATCGGCATCCGCATGGTGATGGGCGTAGCCAAGGACGTGGTTTATACCAACACCATGAATACCAACAATCTGATCATCACGGTCTGATGAAGCTTCTCAAGAAAAAGGTGAACACATGAAAATTGTAAGGGGAATAAAGATCGGCGGACTGCAGTCGAAAATTTTCAATCTGCTGCTGGTTTTTCTTATTGCCTTCATGCTCGTCTACTCCGCTGTTTCGCTGTACAATCAGCGAGAGCTGGGAAACATCGTACAGGAGGCAAGCGCACAGCAGCAGGCGTCCATCGTCACGGTCTCAGAGCAGACAATGGACGCGATGCTCAACAGCTTCATGTCCCGTACCACGGCGCTGCAGGCCTATATCGCAAACGATATCTTCGCAGATGTGGAGACGGACGTTCTCACACTGCAGACCTTTGCGACGGAGCTGTTTGACCACGAGGAGCTTTTTGCCCCACACCCGGTCGAAAACCCGAGCATGGAGACCGACGGTCAGCCTGCGGTGATGCTCATCCACGAAGAAGGCGTTGACCCTTCGGAATCGGAGAAGCTCGGGCTTGTGGGCAACATGAGCGAGATCATGCTGGCCATGTATAACGCCTCCGATAAGATGAGCAGCATCTTCGTCGGCACAGCAGACGGCAATATGGTGCTGGTGAACAACCGCTCCAGTATCTATATTGCGGAGGACGGCTCGCCTCTGCCGCTGGCCATCACCCACCGACCCTGGTATGTACAGGCTGCCGAGGCGGGGAAACTGATCTTTACCGGCGTCGAGCTGGACGCCTATACGGATACGCCCATGCTCGAATGCGCGGCACCCGTCTACCACGACGGGGAGCTTGTGGCGGTCGTCAGCGCGGACGTCTATCTAAACTCCATTGCCGATTATGTTCGGGATACTTCCTCGGACGGCGGCTTCCTCTGCGTTCTCAACGAGAACGGACAGGTGCTATTTTCTCCGCAGCAGGACGGCGTTTTCAAGGTAGAGCTTTCTTCGAGCGCACCCGATCTTCGCAAGAGCGAGAACGAAGCGCTTGCCGCGTATGTGGAGCAGGCGCTCAAGCAGAGAACCTCGCTCACGCAGCTTGAGATCGATGGCAAAGAATACTATGTGAGCGGCGCTCCGATGGAGACGCTGGGCTGGACTGTGCTCTCCGTCGTGGAAAAAGAGGTCACCCGTCAGCCGACCACGACGATGCTCTCGCAGTATGAAGAGATCAATAATAACGCGCTTGCCTCTTACGAAAAGGGCGTTAAAAGGTCGGCGCAAACCATGATCGTTCTGACGATCCTGATTTTCGTCGCCGCCATTACCGGCGCTCTGGTGCTGGGGGCGCGGATCGTAAAGCCGCTGGAGAACCTGACAAAGCGCATCAACGCGCAGGGGAGCGGCGGCGCGGATTTCGTCATGGACGAGAGCTTCCGCACCGGTGATGAGATCGAATTTCTGGCCGAGTCCTTTGCATCTCTGACCAAGCGCACACAGAACTATATCGGGGAGATCATCGCAATCACGGCGGAAAAGAAACGCATCGGCACCGAGCTTGCGCTCGCAACACGCATTCAGGCCGATATGCTGCCCAACATCTTCCCGGCGTTTCCCGAGCGTCCGGATTTTGACGTCTATGCGTCCATGAGTCCGGCAAAAGAGGTCGGCGGTGATTTCTACGACTTCTTCCTGATCGACGATACACATCTGGGACTCGTCATGGCTGACGTGTCCGGTAAGGGCGTCCCCGCGGCTCTCTTTATGATGATCTCCAAAATTCTGGTGCAGAACTTCGCCATGACAGGCCGCAGCCCCGCCGAGGTGCTGCGAAAGGTCAATGACCAGATCTGTCAGAATAACCGGGAGGAAATGTTTGTCACCGTCTGGTTTGGTATTCTTGACACGGTCACCGGCAAAATTACGGCGGCCAACGCCGGACATGAGTATCCCGTGCTGATGAAAACAGGGGAGAAGTTCGAGCTCGTAAAGGATAAGCACGGCTTCGTCATCGGCGGCATGGAGGGGATGCGCTATAAGGAGTACGAGCTGCAGATGACGCCCGGCTCCCGGCTCTTCCTGTATACCGACGGTGTTCCTGAGGCGACCAATGCCGAAAAGGAGCTCTTCGGTACGGACAGGATGCTGGAGGCGCTCAACCGCGTTCCGAACGCGTCTCCCGAGATGATTCTGAAAAATGTGCGCAACGCGGTAGACGCCTTCGTGAAGGACGCCGAGCAGTTTGACGATCTGACGATGCTCTGTGTGGAATACATCGGCACGAACAAAGAGGAAACGACCCCTCAACCATAACACGGCAAATCTCTCATAGATTGAAGGAGCGAAGGAACACAATGAAAACGTATGAGCTGAGCCTGGACGCAACCTTGGAAAATCTGACGCCGGTTATGGCGTTTCTCGAAGAACATTTGGAAGAAGCCGACTGCCCCATGAAAGCGATGATGCAGATCACCGTCTCCGCGGAAGAGATTTATGTGAACATCGCACACTATGCCTATCCGTCGGGAACCGGGACGGCTACCGTTCGCCTGGAGTTCTCCGAAGATCCTTCCGCCATGACCCTGACGTTTATTGACAGCGGCATTCCCTTCGACCCGCTGGCAAAGCCCGATCCGGACATTACCCTTTCGGCGGAGGAGCGCGGCATTGGCGGTCTCGGCATCTACATGACCAAAAAGGCCATGGACGACGTTCGTTACGAGTACCGGGACGGTCAGAATATTTTGACTTTATTCAAGCGCTTTTGAACGCTGAAACTTAATTATCAGGAGAAAATTGAATGAAAAAGCTGATTTCTGTATGCTTGGCGGCTGTGCTGCTTCTCGGCGTATTGTGCGGCGGCACGGCGTTTGCAGAGGAACCTGTGTCCCTGGACGGCAGCGTGATTTTTGAAAAGGACGGCGTGAAGGTCACGACCGCCGGGTTGGATCAGGACCCGACGGATCTGTCTCCTTCTCCCATCATTTGGGTTGATATTGAGAACAACGGCAGCGAGGACGCTTATCTCGGCGTGGCAAATGGCGCTGTCAACGGTTTCGATACCAATGTCGTGCTCATTGACTTCTATGTGGAGGACGGAGAGTACTATGGCGGAAACTACGACACCTCCATGACGATTCCAGCGGGAGAGAGCGGCCGATATGCCCTGGGTTATTATAAGCTCGGATTTCCCGGTGTGGATATCAGCACCCTGGCGGAACTGCGCTTCTGCTTTACCATGGCGGAGGATGAGTACGCCTGGCCGAATTATACCTCTGCCCCTGTGACGATCACAACCGGCGAGACCGTGGAGACTGTGGACATCAGCGCACTCGGAACCGTCGTACTGGATAACGATAAGCTGATCGTTGTGATCGGCGATCAGGATTATGACGACTGGTTTGGTCCCGAGGTCTATTACTACGTCGCAAACAAGACGGATCGCTTCCTTGGCTTTACCGCCGATACCGCTGAGGTGGACGGTGTTTTCTGCGACTATCTCTATGCCGGCATAACGGTCGGCCCCGGCTTGAAGGCCGCCGGCAGTATCAGCTTTGACGGGGATGCCAGAGAGCTGAAGGGTTTTGAGCATCTGACGCTCAACTGCATCCTTGCCGAAGCGGATACGAAGGATGATCTTTTCCCGTATGACGGGGAGACGCTCGATCCGATCAGCGTGAGCTTCCCGCCGCAGATCTGGGGCGAGTATGAAAACGGCGGTATTCACATGGGCATTCAGCCAAAGTATAACGATCTGCTTACCGTGGAAACGCCGGTAAATGACGAAAACGGTGTGCTCTTTACCGTTTCGGAGACGGCCTCTCTCGAAGCCGGCGGCTATGAAGGCGCGGGCTGGCTCTTCTCTATCGCAAAGGTCAGCGAGGATCGTCTGCACGAAATGCTCGGCTCCGACATGTCGGGCGCTGATGTGTTTGCCAGGGACGACAATAACAATTACTATGTAAAATACCATGCGACGGATGTACGCTATGAGCGCGCCACCGCCGAGGAGATGCAGAAGGACGCCGCTCAGTGGACGATGCTCGGTGAGTGGGCAAACGGGTATCAGGATCATCTGATTGAAGAAAACGGACTTGAGAGTATCTCTTTCAGCAACACCGAGGTGGATATCCTGCTTGCCCGCGCCGCCTGGCAGGAAGATGTAAAGGCGACCATCAGCACCACGGAGTTTGGCCCGGTGGATGCAAAGACCGTAGACGCCACGCCCTATGTGAACTTTGTCATGAAGGGTTTCTTCTGCGAGGTCGAGGATGGGGACGCGCCGGACGGCGAATATGTGGTTTTGGATTTCCCCGACGATGATCTGCGCCTGGATTTCTTCTTCGCGCCCGGCAGTTACGTCCGCGTTGTTTCCGGCGAGAATGAGCGGCTGTATGAATCCGTGCTGTGGGATGGCGATATCAGCATCAGCGAAGCCATGAAAGGCTGGTATTATCAGGCGGCAGAGGCTGCCGGCGTCAAGGAAAAAGACGATTCTCTGGACGCGTTCAGCGGCAGATGGGCGGAAAAGATCGCCGGACGCGGTGTGATCACGGTCGAGAACACCGTTGCCCCCGGCAAACTGAAATTTGAGGTCGAATGGCCTGAGAGCGCTGCTGTGCTGGACAGCTGGAGCATGGTTGCTGCTGTTGACGAGGAAGGCAGACTGTGCTACGAAAACGGCAATCGCATTGTGACGGAATTTGATGAAAACGGCGATGGATGGACGATCGACGAAAGCTGGGATGAGAGCGGATACTTCTATCTGAGCGGCGAGGGCGAGCTCTGCTGGCATGACAACAATGCCGAAGGCGGCGAGGACTCCGTGTTTATCCACGCCTGACGCTGCGGACAATGAATCTGAAACAGGGGACAGGCTCCATGGATTACAAGAAAAACGTGACAATGGATTCGTCCGGCTTTGTGCTGCTTGCCGACTACATACCGGGGATTATCCAAGAGATTCGCTATTATTCTACCTACAATTTCGTAGGGGAGCGTGTGGACGGCTATGAGGAGCCTGTCGCGCTGCTGACAAAGGAAGCGGCGCGGGCTTTGAAGACTGTTGCCAATGAGATGAATGTGCAGGGTTACCGGCTGAAGATTTATGACGCCTATCGTCCGGCGAGGGCAGTACGTCATTTTATGCTCTGGGGGATCGAAGACCTGGATCTGCGAATGAAGCCGTACTTTTATCCCGAGCTTGAAAAGCAGGAGCTTTTTAAGCTCGGCTATATCGCGAGTCAGTCCAGCCACAGCCGTGGAAGCACGGTGGATCTGACCCTGCTCGATATGCGTACCGGCAAGGAAGTGGATATGGGCAGTCCCTTCGATCTCTTTGATGAAAGCTCGCACCCGGATTCCACTGCCGTGACGGAAGAGCAGCGTGCCAATCGCATGATACTGCAAAACGCCATGACGCGCAGCGGTTTTTTGCCCATCGACTGTGAATGGTGGCATTTTACGCTCAAGGACGAGCCTTATCCGGAAATCTATTTTGATTTCCCTGTTTCGGCGGAATATCTCAAGAGATAAAAATGACCTGCCAGACCCGGCGGCGTCCTGTCTGCGTATAAGGATCGGCAGATCAATTCTAATGATTATTGTATTCGGTTCCGGCGTCTACTCCATGGTGAAAAACGGCGTCGCCGCCGCGGATCACGGCGGACATCTTGAAGGGGGTAAACGTGAAATGATCGAGCTGAGACATCTTGAAAAGAAATATGAACAGGCAACGCCGCTGAAAGATGTAAACACTGTCATCCATGACGGTGATGTGATTTCCATCATCGGCCCCTCCGGCACCGGAAAATCTACGCTGATCCGCTGCATCAATATGCTGGAGCGTCCCACAGGCGGTCAGATCCTGCTGGACGGCGTAGATATTACCGCGCCCAAATACGATCTGACGCAGGCCAGACGCAAGATGGGTATGGTGTTCCAGTCCTTCAATCTGTTCGGACATCTGACGGTGATCGAAAACCTGATGCTCGCGCCGATGGATATTTTGAAAAAATCCAGGCAGGAGGCCTATGACACCGGTGTTACGCTTTTAAAGCGCGTCGGCCTTGCCGGGCGTGAGCTTCAGTATCCCGAGCAGCTCTCGGGAGGACAGAAGCAGCGCGTCGCCATCGCCCGCACGCTTGCTATGGACCCGGATGTGATCCTGCTGGACGAGCCGACCAGCGCGCTTGACCCCACAATGGTGGGGGAGGTGCAGGCTGTGATTCGCGATCTCGCCCAGACCGGCAAGACCATGATGATCGTGACCCATGAGATGAACTTTGCCCGCGCCATCTGCAATCGGGTGTTTTACATGGATGAGGGCGGGATCTACGAGGACGGTACGCCGGAGCAGATTTTTGACAACCCGCAGAGAGAGCGGACGCGCCGCTTTATCCGCAAGCTCAAGGTTCTTGAGCTCACGATCGACAGCCTTGATTACGACTTCCTCGGCGTCGGTGCGGAGATCGACCGCTATTGTCTGCAAAACGACATTCCGCCGCGCACGAAGTATCGCATCCGCCTTGCCTTTGAAGAGCTGGTGCAGCAGATGCTGCGCCCCGTATTGCGCCGCACGCCGATCAGCGTCAGCGTGGAATACGCGCCGACGGAGGAACAGGCGACCGTCACCGTGAGCTACGGCGGCGAGAAATTTGACCCGGCCGGCGGGGAAAACGAGCTTTCCTACAAAGTGCTCAAAGCGTCTGTGGAAGAACTCAGCTATATCTACGACGCAAACGCGGAGCAGAAAAATACCGTCCGCGTACGGATCAGCGAGAAAACACCTGCCTGACTGTAAGGGAGAAGCCGAGATGTATTTTACCTATGAAAGACCGGAATTTGACGCGGGCGATCCCAAAGAGATCCGCCGCGTGATCGAGGAAGCCTATGTAAATGGGAAAGAGGCGGCAAAAAACGGGAAAGCCGCAGACTATATTCCCGAGCTTGCCAAGGCAGATCCCGAGGATTTCGGAATCTGTGTCAAGAGCCTGGACGGGGAGACGATTGCTTTCGGAGAAGTGGAGAAACGCTTCTCCATCCAGAGTATCAGCAAAGTGATCAACCTTGCCGCAGCGCTGAAGTATCTCGGTTTTCGCGAAACCTTTTCCCATGTGCATATGGAGCCGAGCGGCGACGCCTTCAACTCCATTCTGAAGCTCGATACCGTGAGCGATCTGCCGTTTAACCCGATGATCAACGCCGGCGCGATCCAGGTCATGAGTATGTTATCCAACTTCATGGATTTTGAGGATCTTATGGAATTTGCCAGAGCCTTCTGCATGGATGAGGAAATCACACTCAACGAAGCAGTCTATCGCTCCGAAGCGGAAACCGGGGATCGGAACCGGGCGATCGTATACCTGCTGAAAAGCAAGGGCGTTTTGCAGGGGGATCCGGATAAGACGCTGGATCTGTATTTCAAAATGTGCTCTTTGAATGTCAACGCAAAGACACTGGCCAATATGGGGCTGCTCCTTTCCAATAAAGGACAGAACCCGTTTACCGGCAAATACATCATCCACCCCGGCTATATCCGCACAATCCGCAGTCTCATGTTCACCTGCGGCATGTATGATGAATCGGGCGAATACGGCGTTCTTGTGGGCGTCCCCTCCAAGAGCGGTGTTGGCGGCGGCATTGCCGCAAGCGTTTCGGGGCGCTTGGGGATCGGCACCTATGGCCCTGCGCTGAACCGGAAAGGGAACAGCGTCGGCGGCATTGCGGCGCTGCAGCATATGTCCCACCTGCTGCAGTTAAATGTTTTCGGCTGAACGAGAGTATGATGAAATTTGACACAAGGTTCAAAGGACTTTATCATCGATTGTGCGCATCTGATATGGTATAATCGCTGTGGATGTGATAAAATGCGAATATTAGGGATCGATCCCGGGATTGCCACCATCGGCTTCGGCGTGGTGGAGACACAGAGAAATCAGAATAAGCTTCTCAAATGCGGCGTCATCACCACCCCAGCGCACACCAGTCTCTCGAGCCGGCTGGAGCTGATTTACCATGATATGTGCGACCTGCTGGAGATTTTCAAGCCGGACGCGGTGTCCATCGAGGAGCTGTTTTTCAACACGAACATCACCACCGGTATTGCCGTGGCGCACGGCAGGGGAGTGATCCTGCTGGCCTGCCAGAAAGCAGGTGTGAAGATTTACGAGTATACCCCGCTGCAGGTCAAGCAGGCTGTCGTGGGATACGGTAGGGCGGAAAAAGCCCAGGTGATGGACATGGTGCGCCGCATCTGCAATCTGCCTGCCCCACCGAAGCCGGATGACGCGGCGGACGCTGTTGCGCTGGCGCTCTGCCATGCGCGCAGTTCAACATCGCTATTGTACAAAGGAGAACGGGACGAATGTTCTACCATCTGAACGGAACCGTGGCGGAAATCGGGCAAAACCTTGTGGTGCTGGAATGCGGCGGCATCGGCTTTGCGCTGAACGCCACATTGAATACGATAGCCCACTTGAAAACTGGGGAGAAGGCCAAGCTCTATATTGCGGAGTCCATCGGGGAAACAAACTTCGATCTCTTTGGCTTCGCGGATAAGACAGAAAAACGCTGTTTTGAGATGCTTGTCTCCGTTTCTGGGATCGGGCCGAAGGCGGCGCTGTCGATCTTGTCCTACTCTACACCGGAGAGCCTTGCCCTCGCCATCATGAATAACGACGTGAAGGCGCTGACCGTAGCTCCCGGCGTCGGGAAAAAGATCGCACAGCGTGTGATCCTCGAGCTCAAGGACAAGATCGCCAAGGAGATGGGTCCTGCGGAGCTGACACTACCGGTCGGCGCAGCGCCGATCGCCGTGACTACCGATAATTCGGACGTCAACGACGCAATGGCGGCGCTCACGGTGCTGGGCTACAGCAGCGCGGAGGTCGCGCCGGTACTCAAGAAGCTGGACATTACTGGCATGAATGCCGAACAGATCATCAAAGCAGTGCTGCGGCACATGGTAAAGTGACATACAGGAGAACGTATGAGCATCAATTTTTCTGAAGACGCCGGCAGCGAGATCATCACCACGGCGGCAAGCCTTCCCGAAGACAGCAGCGAGGGCTCTCTTCGCCCGCGCAGCATCACGGAGTACATCGGGCAGGAAAAGGCCAAAGGGAACCTGGAGATCTTTATCAACGCTGCAAAAATGCGCGGAGAAGCATTGGATCATGTGTTGCTGCACGGCCCCCCGGGACTCGGCAAAACCACACTGGCGGCTGTGATCGCAAATGAGATGGGCGTCAATATGCGCATTACCTCCGGCCCCGCCATCGAGAAACCCGGCGATCTGGTGGCAATGCTGACGAACCTGAATGAAGGCGATATCCTCTTTGTGGACGAGATCCACCGCTTGAACCGGGCATATGAGGAGATCCTTTACCCCGCGATGGAGGATTACGCCATCGACATCATTCTCGGCAAAGGCCCCTCCGCAAACTCCCTGCACCTGGATCTGCCGCAGTTTACGCTCATCGGCGCCACGACGCGATCCGGTCAGTTGACCGCTCCGCTGCGAGATCGATTCGGCGTTTCTCTTCGCCTTGAACTCTATACTGTGGAGGAGCTCAAACGCATTGTGGAGCGTTCCGCCGGCATCCTGAACGTGGAGATCGACCCGCAAGGTGCCTATGAGATCGCCTCCCGTTCCCGCGGAACACCGCGTATAGCCAACCGGCTCCTGCGCCGTGTGCGCGATTATGCCCAGGTGAAGGCCGACGGCACAATCACACGCAAGGTGGCGGATGAAGCACTGTCCCGCCTGGAAGTGGATAAGCTGGGTCTGGACGCGCTGGATCGACGTATGCTGCGCGCGATCATCGAGCTTTATAACGGCGGCCCGGTCGGCTTGGAGACGCTTGCGGCGACCATCAACGAGGAGGCCGTCACACTGGAGGACATGTATGAGCCGTATCTGCTGCAGATGGGCTTTCTTACCAGAACGCCGCGCGGCCGTTGCGTGACGCACAAGGCCTATGACCATCTTGGCATCGCCTACATGGGTCAGCAGAGCATGGAGCTCTGAACATTGTTCACAAAAGATTTAAAAATTGAACGAATATCTATTGACTTTAACCAAAGTCGCGGTATAATAGTAGATGTGATTTTGGCATATTGATTTTCGCTTTATGAAGGAATACGCTAAATTATCGGACAGCTCTCTGCAGGCTATGGCAATTGCCGGTGATCGCGGCGCGGAAGAGGCGCTATCGGAGCGCTATATGCGTCTGGTGCGCGTATGTGCCCGCCCCCTGTTCCTAGCCGGCGGCAGCAGTGAGGATTTGATTCAGGAAGGTATGATTGGCCTTCTTTCCGCCATACGGCAGTATGATCCTCAGTGCGGCAGTTCCTTTTCGACCTTTGCAGAGCTTTGCATCCGTTCGCGTCTTCTTTCCGCTATCAAGTCCGCATCCCGAAAAAAGCATCTCCCGCTCAATGACGGTCTATCTCTCGAACAACTCTCGGAAGATTCCGGTTCGCAGTTTACGGCAAATCCAGAGGTTTTCCGGCAGGATCCGGAGAATCTGGTTCTGGCCAGAGAGAGCAAGGAAGAACTTTACGCGGCTTTTTCCCACTGTTTATCCAAAATGGAAAACCGAGTGCTGGCGTATTATATGGAAGGTTATTCCTATCGTGAAATCGGCGCTCGCCTTGGAAAAGACGAAAAAGCAGTGGATAACGCGGTGCAGCGAATCAGGCGCAAGCTGGCGCGGAACCTTAACCCTGGCGACATCAGTACAAACTGATCGCAAATACAGCCGAAACGGCAACAATCAAAAGAGAGGATTCGAAATGTACGAAGACAAGACCTTAGTTTGCAAAGAGTGTGGTAATGAGTTTGTTTTTACCGCCGGTGAGCAGGAATTCTACGCTGAGCGCGGCTTCCAGAACGAGCCCCAGCGCTGCAAGCCCTGCCGCGACGCTCGCAAGAACGCTGCCCGCGCTCCTCGTGAGTTCCACATCGCTACCTGCGCTGCCTGTGGCGGCGAGGCGAAGGTTCCCTTTGAGCCCAAGTCCGATCGTCCCGTTTACTGCAGCGAGTGCTTTGCGAAGATGAGAGAGCAGGCCTGATTGGTCTGAAGAGTGGGGTACAGTTTGTACCCCATTTTTATTTATGAGGTGATCCAATGGAAATTACAAGAGAAACTGTGATCGGTGAGATCGTAGTAAACTGCCCGGAGGCTATGCCGGTTTTTCAGGAGATCGGCATGCACTGCATGGGCTGCGCCATGGCCAGCGGTGAGACGCTGGAGGAGGCCTGCGCCGCGCACGGCGTCGACCCGGATGAATTCCTTGTTTATCTGAAAAAGTATCTGGAAAGCTGCTGAAGGGCAAAAGCCGGACTTGTTCCGGCTTTTTTTCTTACGGGGAATAACATGAAAAAACGACTGGAATGTATCGCTGCGAAGATCCCGAACGGCATCGGCATGGTAGACGTCGGAACCGATCACGGCTATCTGCCCGTTGCTCTTGCACAGCGGGGCTACGGCGGCAATCTCTTTGCTTCGGATATCGGGGAGGGGCCGCTGCAGACCGCACGGGAACACGCCGAGAGCGCGGGCGTTACGGAAAAGCTTCGATTCCTGTGCTGTGACGGCCTGGAGCTCTGCCCGCCGGACGCAGTCGACTGCATCGTCATTGCCGGTATGGGAGGGGACACCATCAGCGGTATTCTTGACCGGGCGGAGTGGTGCATGGATCGGCGCTATACATTGATCCTGCAGCCGATGACCCGCGCGGAGGTGCTGCGCTACTGGCTTATTTATAATGAGTTTGAGATCGTAGATGAGGATCTGGTGGAAGACGGCGGGATTCTCTATTCTGTCCTGACTGCGAGATTCGGCGGCGTGACCAGACTCACGGAGGCTGAGCTCTATACCGGAAGCTTTGCGCAACTGGCAAAGCATCCTTTGTATCCGCGCCTCTGGGCGATTCAGAGGAAACGCTTTCAAAAAGTGTACGACGCGCTGAAGCGATCCGGCGCCGGGGATGAGGACGGGCGGCTCGCGCTCAGTGAACTGATCTGCCGTCAATTGGAGGAGAGAAAACCAAATGACCAAGGTATCTGATCTATACGAGGCCATGTGCCGCATCGCGCCGGTGGAGTTGCAGACGAGCTTTGACAACGCGGGCTTTTTGGTCGGGCATGCGGACAGGGAAGTGCATACGGTGCTGCTCTCGCTCGATATTACCCCGGCGGTCATCGACGAGGCCGCCACACTCGGCGCGGAGTTGATTATCTCTCATCACCCTGTCATTTTTCACCCCTTGCACAGCGTGACGGCGGAAGGAGAGGGCGCTCTCGTTCTGCGTCTTGCGGAAAAGGGGATCGCGGCCATCTGTATGCACACCAATCTCGACATTGCCGAGGGCGGCGTCAACGATGTGCTGCTCCGTCTGCTGGGGGCGGAGCCGGAGGAGGCTCTTGACGCGGACGGCTGCGGACGCGTCGGAATGCTTCCGGCAGCCATGCCGATGGCGGCGTTTCTGCCTTTTTGCAAAGAAAAGCTGAAGGTCAACGCCCTGCGTTATGTGGGTGGCGGCAAGCCCGTATCGCGCCTTGCGGTCATGGGCGGCGCCGGCGGGGACGCTTTCCGCGACGCGCTCAAGAAGGGCTGTGACACCTATGTGACCGCTGATGTGAAGTATCACCAGTTTCTTGACGCGGCGGCATTGGGCTTGAACCTCATTGACGCCGACCACTACTGCACGGAAAACCCGGTCATGGCTGTCCTCCGGGATGAGCTTCAGCCGGCGTTTCCCACGCTGCGCTTTGTCCTCTCCACCCGGCACCATCAGATCGTTTCCGTTTTCTGATCCGCCCTGTCATAAAAAGCCTCCGCTCACCATAGACTCGTACAAACGAGAAAGGAAAGAGCGGAGGCTTTTTTTATGATCGAACATTCTATCTATCAGGACATTTCCGCACGGACAAACGGCGCGTTCCTTCTCGGCGTGGTCGGGCCGGTGCGGACGGGAAAATCCACCTTTATCAAGCGCTTCATGGAGACCATGGTGATCCCGCATATCGAGAACACCTATATGCGGGAGCGCGCAAGAGATGAGCTGCCGCAAAGCGGCTCGGGGAAAACCATCATGACCGCGGAGCCGAAGTTTGTGCCTGAAAACGCGGTTTCCATCCGCCTGGATGACAAGGAAGAGCTTTCCGTACGCTTTGTAGATTGCGTGGGCTACATGGTGGATGGCGCCGCCGGACAGTTTGAGGACGGCAGCGAGCGTATGGTAACGACCCCTTGGTTTGACCATGAGATCAGCATCACGGACGCCGCCGAGAAGGGGACGCGAAAGGTGATCGCGGAGCATTCCACGATCGGGATCGTGGTCACGACCGACGGCAGCATCTGCGAGATTCCCAGGGATAACTATCTCGAAGCCGAAGAACGGGTGATCCGGGAGCTGCAGGAGATCGGAAAGCCCTTTGTCGTTCTGCTCAACAGCGCAGAGCCCGGCTCTGACGCAGCGAAGGAGCTTGCCGCCGCGATCGCGGGAAAGCACGGCGTGAGCTGTCTTCCGGTGAACTGTCAGACGTTGACAGAGGGGGACTTTTCGGCGATCATCCAGTCGATCCTTGCAGAGTTTCCACTGAAATCCGCCGGGGTTTTTCTGCCCGAATGGCTGGAGGCACTGGATAACGAGACACCAATCAAACGGGAAATCCTCTCCCTGCTGCGTGAAAACGGAGAAGCCCTATATAAGATCAAGGATACGCAGAAGCTTCTCGCTGCGCTCACGGCGCACGAGCAGATCAGCGAGGCTGACAAGGCGGAGTCTGATTTGGGCAGCGGCGCTGTCAACATTCGGCTTCGCCTGCCGAGAAGCCTCTATTACCAGACCATCAGCGAACAGACCGGCTGGGACATTCGTAACGACGGCGATCTGATCGCAACGCTTGCGGATATGAGCGTCATAAAGGCCGATTACGACCATCTGCGTACGGCGCTGCAGGATGTTCGCAGCAAGGGCTATGGCGTTGTGATGCCCGATCCGTCGCAGATGCAGATGGAAGAGCCGCAGATTGTGCGCTCCGGCGGCAAATACGCGGTAAAACTCAAGGCCAGCGCCCCCGCGATCCATATGCTGATGACCAACGTGGAAACCGAGGTCACGCCCGCCATCGGCGGCGAGAGCGCGTCAGAGGACATTATCAGCTTCCTGCTTGAGGGCTTTGACGGCGATGTAAATCGGATATGGCAATCGAATATTTTCGGGAAACCGCTCAACGACATTGCGGAAGAGGGACTTGCGGCCAAGATCCAATCTCTTCCGGAGGACGCCAAAGGCAAGCTGCAGGAGGCGCTGCAGCGTGTGCTGAACGAGGGAAGCGGAGGGCTGCTATGCATTCTGCTGTGACGGACGTCGTTGACTTCACTGTGCAAAGCAGGTATAATAATACGGGAGGCGCGGGATGTTCTATGTGATCCGGCTGAAAAAGCTGGGCAGCGTCGCCGGCTGGTTCTGCTTTGCGCTTGCGGCCTTTATCCTCCTGCGGGCAGTCTCGACGCTGCGGGTGCTGCAGGCGGCAGAGCTTCTGGCGGACGCGCCGGTGCTCGTCATTGACGCAGGACACGGCGGCTTTGACGGCGGCGCCATCGCGGTCAACGGCGTCCGGGAGAGCGACATCAACCTCGCCATCGCGCAGAAGATGGAGCTGCTTGCCGCCTTCTGCGGACAGAGAAGCGTAATGACGCGAAACGACGACAGCCGGCGCACCGATTTTCTGGCTTACAGCGAGCATGAGGATCTGGTTTACCGCGCGGAAGTTGCCAATCAGTTGTCTAACGCCGTACTCGTCAGCATCCATCAGAATTTCTTTCCTACCACACAGCCCTGGGGCGCCCAGGTGCTGTATGCGGACGATCCGCTCAGCATAAAGCTCGGAAAGCTGACGCAGGAAAACCTTGTTTCCTGCCTGCAGCCGGAAAACCGGCGCCTGGCGGAGCCTGCGCTGAAAACGCTGTACCTGACGTCCCACACAAACGGCCCCGCCATTTTGGTGGAATGCGGCTTCCTGTCCAATTATAACGAGATGGAGAAGCTGATGCAGGACAGTTATCAGACCGCGCTCGCGACCGTGATGCTGGCCTCCTACTTGCAATTTATTCCTATGATGAACAGCCTTTAGGAGAAACATATGGCAAACAAACAAAAGACCGTGTATTGCTGCACGGAGTGCGGCAATGAGACGCCGAACTGGGCGGGGAAGTGTCCCTCCTGCGGTGCATGGAACACCCTGCAGGAGGTGAAGGCGGAAAGCCGCACGGCCAGACGCGGCGTCGGCGGCACACGCAGCTATCTTGCCCAGCGTCCCCGGCGAATTTCAGAGCTGGATACCAGTGAGGAGATCCGCTTTTCCACCGGTATCTCGGAATTTGACCGGGTGCTGGGCGGCGGCGCGGTGGCTGGTTCGCTGATCCTGGTGGGCGGCGCGCCGGGCATCGGCAAATCCACGCTCCTGCTGCAGATGTGCGCCATCGCGGGGCTTTCCAAGACCATCCTCTACGTCACCGGTGAGGAAAGCGAACGGCAGCTCAAGCTGCGCGCCATGCGCCTGGGCGTGGAGAGCGCGGAGGTCTACGTTCTGGCAGAGACCGATCTTGACAGCATCCTTGCCTGTGTCGACGACCTCAAACCGGACATCGTGATCATCGACTCGATCCAGACCGTGTCCGACGGGGAAGTGGCCTCCGCCCCCGGCAGCATCAGCCAGGTGCGGGAGTGCACGATGCGCATCATGCGCGTCACGAAAGAAAAAGGACTAACCGTTTTTGTTGTCGGGCATATTAATAAAGAGGGGAGTATCGCAGGGCCGAAGGTGCTTGAGCATATGGTGGACTGCGTGCTCTACTTTGAAGGCGAGCGCAACACCAGCTTCCGCATTCTGCGCGCTGCGAAAAACCGCTTCGGCTCCACCAACGAGATCGGCGTCTTTGAGATGACGGAGGGTGGGCTTTCCTGCGTGGAGAACCCCTCGGAGATGCTGCTGGCCGGACGGCCGGAAAACAGCCCCGGCACCTGCGTGGCCTGCGTGATCGAGGGCACACGCCCCATCCTTGCCGAGGTGCAGGCGCTGATCACGCCCTCCAATTACAATGCCGCCAGACGCTCTAACGGCATCGACTACAACCGCAGCGCCATGCTGCTTGCGGTGCTGGAGAAAAGGGGAGGTATGCCGGTCGGCAATTGCGACTCCTATATCAATGTCATCGGCGGCCTGTTTCTGGACGAACCGGCGGCGGATCTGGCAACAATCCTGGCCATCGCCTCCAGCTTTTTAGATCGCCCGCTCGGTGGAGACCTTGCCGCCATCGGGGAAGTCGGGCTGTCGGGCGAAATCCGCAGCGTGACGGTGCTGAACCAGCGCTTGAGCGAAATTGCACGGCTGGGCTTTCGCCGCTGTGTGATCCCGGCGCATGTGCGGGACGAGATCCGCTGCCCGGAGGGGCTGAAGCTGATCCCGGTAAAGAGCGCAGCGGAGGCTGTCGGCGCGGTGCTGGGCAAGAAAAGGGAATAAATGCTGAGGTCGGTATCGTACCGGCCTCGCTTTCTTGCTAACTGTTACAAAATGGGAACGGCAAGCGACAACGATATTCGGTATATGCATGAATATACAAGAACATTCACTGACTGTTCTGTAGGATATGACTTGACAATCGGTTATGTTCGTCATAGCATAGATAAAAAATAAAAAAGGGAAAAACATGGCAAAACGAAGGAAAAACGGCACTGCTTACTACACACAGAAGCAGGTCATAAAAAAGTACAAACTCAACCGCCAATTGATACAGGACTGCTTCCCGAAGCCGGTGATAAGGACTGTTCGTAGCCGCTCCGGCGGATATTGGACAGAACCTGCCTGGACGGAGGAGATGATCCAGGAAGCTTTGCAGCATCCGCAGATCCAAAAGCACCTGCAGGAGCGCGAAGAGATGCTCAAGCGGGATCAGCAGCTTCGGGAGATCACGGAGTTGTACGCCTCGTTTTCGCCGGAATCCTATGTGGAGCGCGGGCGGGGATTGAAGCGCAGCTTTGTGCTGCACGTCGGGCCGACGAACAGCGGTAAAACCTATGACGCCATCGAGGATTTGAAGAAGCATACACCAGGCACTTACCTTGGCCCACTGCGTCTGCTGGCGCTGGAGATGTTCGACAAGATCAACGACGCCGGCATTCCCTGCAGTATGCTGACAGGCGAGGAATCCATCCCAGTGGAAAATGCGCAGGTTGTATCCTCCACCATAGAGCTCTGTGATTTTAAGACCCACTTTAAAA
>CACZXQ010000013.1 GCA_902785115.1 Oscillospiraceae bacterium
GGCTTTTGTAATAAGACAGTCTGTACTTCACGGGCGACCGCGAGGGCCGCCCCTACCGGCTTTTAAAAGCTTGTTGACCGCCCGGCTGGCACCCGAGTGGTCAACATTTTCTGTCGACTGTTAGGGCCAACCATCAAATCAACAGCGCCCTTTTGTATTTTCATTATACCACGCGGGTGCGCTTTGTCAAGCGGCAGAGCGCGAGCGTTTTTTGCCTCCCCTTTGGGGAAAACGAAGAACGCCCTGACATCGCAAGCCTCGCCGACCAATGGTCGGCGCTGCGCCTCACCCGGCGTGCGTCTTTCGGTACTCCCTCGGGGTGAGGCCGAATTTTTTCTTGAAGGCGTCCTTAAAATAGTTGCTGTCGGAAAAGCCGCAGCGCAGGGCGATCTGCGTTACGCTCGTGTCGGTGCTCAAAAGCTCATAGGCCGCGCTGCGCAGCCGGATCAGCACCAGGTAGTCGTGCACGCCCATCCCGGCGGCCTCGCGGAATTTACGGCTTAAATAATTCGGGCTGAAGCCCGCGGCGGCGGCAATGTCCGCGGCGGTGATCGCCTGGCGGAAATGCTCGTTGATGTAGCGCGCCGCGAGCAGCACCTCGCGGCCGGTGCTGTGGATATCCGTCGGCGTATCGGGCAGCAGACTGCAGACACGGCTGCAGTGCAGCAGAAGCTGGTGCTGCATCAGCCGCAGCAGCAGGGGAGAGCGCGCGTCGTTCACCTGCTCCTCCGCCGCCATCGCGGCAAGCAGGGCGCTGAGTTGGTGCTTGCTCGCCTGCGGCGCCTGGAAGATGTGCGGCGCGGCGAAAAGCGTGTCCCCGCCGGGGATCAGCTCGAGCAGCGCCGCGTCCAGATCCTCCATGCGGAAATAGATCCCGCTTCTGAGACAGGGGCCGTAGTCGTAGCTGCTGGAATGGATCACGTTCGGCGGGATCAGCAGAAAGTCCCCCGCCTTCAAATCGTACTGCCGCTCCGCGATCAGAGCGCGGTAGGAGCCGTATTCGATGCAGGCCAGCTCAAAATAGTTATGGGAGTGGTAGCCGTTCATCCGGTAGCCGGCGGCGCGCTCCCGCCGGTCGATGCTGACCCGCAAAAGCGCCCCGTCGTTTTCTCGCACAAAAAGTTTCATGGTTCCACCTTAAAAAGTGTTGAAAAAACAGTATTGCAAAAAATTCAATTTTGATTTTTCGTATTACTGCCCCGCAAAAAAATGTAAAATAGATAAAAAACAGACAAACAGGCGAGCCGGATTCTTGCATATTGACGGTTTCGCCGGAAGGAGAAAATCATGCAGCTCGGAATCCGCCTTCACGATGTGAACACAAAGGAAGCCCCCGCCCTCCAGACGCTGGAGGAGCGGGCGAAAAAAGCGCGGGAGGAGGGGTTTTCCTGTGTGCATCTGGCGCTGGCCAAATGCATCTCCGGCGTCACTTTTGACGACGCCGCGCTGACCGAGGGGCTGGGCGCCTATGTGCGCCGGGTCTTCCGGCAGCAGGAGCTGGACGTGGCGGTGCTGGGCTGCTACTTAAACCTCGCCCATCCGGACGAGAACAAGCTGCGCGCATTTCAGTCCCGCTATTACGGGAGCATGCGCGTGGCGGCTGTCGCGGGCATCGGCATGGTCGGCACCGAGACGGGCGCGCCGAACGCCGAATACAAGCTGGACGCGAACACCCACGGGCAGGAGGCGCTCCGTACCTTCATGCGCAACCTCGAGCCGGTGGTGGCCTGCGCCGAGCATTACGGCGTGACCATGGCCATCGAGCCGGTGTGGAACCACATCGTCTACAACGCCGACCGCGCGCTGGAGGTGATCCGCGGCATCGGCAGCCGCAACCTGCGCATCATTTTCGACCCGGTGAACCTGCTGGGGACGGAGAATGTGGATGCGCGCGAAAAAGTGATCGGGGAGGCGATGGAGAAGCTCTGCGATCACATCGCCATGGTACATATCAAGGACTTCGTGCGCGAGGGCGATAAGCTCGTCAGCGTCGCGGCGGGTACGGGGGAGATGGATTACAGCGCCATCCTCCGCTTCCTCAAGGCCAGAAAGCCCTACATTCAGGCAACGCTGGAGAACACCTGCAACGAAAACGCGGTGGCCTCACGCGAGCTCATCGAGCGCATCTACGCCTCGGTTTGACCAGTCAACACGCCCCGGCTGAACGGGCGTTTCGTAGAAGCGGGCGGTCTTGTCCCGGCCGGTGTCGTTCCAGGGGTCGAAGCCCGCGGGCTTGATGTGCGCGCCGTAGCGGCAATCCACAAAGCGGCAGAGGCCGTAATCGCGCCAGGGACGGGCGAGAAAGATGCTCTCCGGCGTGACCGCGTCCTCACAGGTGAAGGCGCAGCGGCGAAACAGAAAACCCTCCGTCTGCTCCAGGGCGTGGGCGGGCGCGGCGGCGTAGCCGATGTCGCGCACGTCGTAGACCGAGCGGATCTCGCAATCGTCGAAAACCGTGTTTCCGCCGCCGAAGATGAAGTCCACCGTCCCCTCGATGCGGCAGCGCGCAAAGCGCTGAGAGAGGAGCCGGTCCTGCCGCAGATCATCGGTCAGAAAGCCGTCGTAGCGCGCGATCAGATCCTTCGGCAGCGGGCCGACAAAAAGCGTGTCCTGCGTGGAGCGCAGCAGACAGTCCTCCATCTGAAAATCGTCGCCGTAGACCGTGAGCGCCACCTCCTGCCCCTTGCGCTCGGGGTGCAGCGCGTCGTTTACTACCGCGAGGTTTTTCATCCTTACCCCGTCTGCGCAGACCGCCAGCGTCCAGGTGCGGAAGGTGCTGTATTCCCGACCCTGCTCATCGAGTTTCAGCGCGTAGTCGTCCCAGACGATGACCGTTTTGTCCATGCCGGCGCCCTCAAGCGTGACGCCCGGCATCCGGAGCTTCAGCTTCTGGCGGTATTCGCCCGCGGCAAGGCGGATCGTGCTCCCGGCGGGGACGGAATCGAACAATTGCTGCAGATCATCGAGCGGTGTAACGGTAAAAACGGGCATGAAAGGCCCTCCTTCTGCATTTAGGAATATTACACAAATAGTATAAATCATAATTGGTTATTTTGCAAATAGCGTTATCAAATATGTCCAATTTGTGTATAAAGCTTCTCCGCTTCTGCCATATCTGAAATCCGGCGGGGCTGATAGAATAATAGAAGTAATTCTTTGCGTAGAGGCGCTTATGAACCGTCAGTTCAGTTTTCAGCAATATCGCGCCATCGACCTGGGGCTCTTCGCGGTGATCCTCTGGATCTCGGAGACCCTGATCGTCACGGCGGCCACCCGCTGGTTTGCGGATCAACTGTATACCGTGTCTGTCGTTGGGGCGCTGGTGGCCATCGTGCTGATGCGCTGGGGCGTCTGGGCTGGCATCCACGCGGCGCTGGGCGGCCTTGTGTTCTCTCTTCTCTCCCACGGCAGCCTGCAGCAGGTGGTCATTTACTGCGCGGGCAATCTCTTCTCCCTGCTCATGCTCCTGCCGCTCAAGTATCTCGGCAAGGAGCGCATCCGCAGCGACGGGGGTGCTGAGTGTGTACTTCGGGCTTGGGACGCTTTTGTGCATGCAGCTCGGCCGCGCGCTCGTCGCCTTCGCCATGGGCAGCGTTTTTCGCAACTGCCTCGGCTTTTTCACCACGGACGCACTTTCCCTCCTGTTCACCGGCGTGATCCTCTGGGTCGCCCGGCGGCTGGACGGCATTTTTGAAGACCAAAAGCACTATCTACTGCGCATTCATAAAAAAGAGGACAAAGGAGGATTTTGATGAAAGCAAAAGCAGCAGATTTCCTTATCTTCGATGAAGCGACCGGCTTGTACCGTGAGAGCCCGGAGCAAGCCGTTCGCGACGATGTGGAGAAACACTATTGGCTCCATGTCGGGCGCTCGATCCTGAAAGACTGGCGGCTGTACCTCATGCTTATCCCCATGCTGCTGGTGTTCCTGTTCTGGCGCTACTTCCCCATGTACGAGCTGCTGGGCTGCTTCAAGGTCTCGGATGAAGTGCTGCCCGTTTCCCAGCAGTTGTTCTCCGGCTTCTCGTACTTCAAACGCCTCCTGGTTGGCGGCGACACGCTTTCGGTGGAGTTCTGGCGCGCCATGCGCAACACCTTCATCCTGAGCTTCTACGGGCTGTGCTTCGGTTTCCCGATGCCGATCATCCTTGCGCTGTTCTTCAACGAGATCAAGTCGAACATCGCCCGCAGCGTCTACCAGGTGCTCACCTACCTGCCCAAGTTCATGTCCACGGTCGTTATGACCTCCCTGGTCGTGATGCTGGTCAAGCAGGGCTCCACCACCTCCGGCAACGGTGTGCTCGCCCAGGCTCTGGCGAACCTCGGCTGGATCTCCCAGGACATCGCAAAGTCCGGTATGCTCAATAACCCCGCTTTCTTCCGCCCGATCTACATCATCAGCGGTATCTGGGAAGGCGCGGGCTATGACAGCATCGTCTTCTTCGCGGCGATCATCGCCATCTCCCCCACCAGCTACGAGGCCGCCCAGATCGACGGCGCCGGCAAGTGGGCGCAGATGCGCTATGTGGTGCTGCCCAGCATCCTCTCCACCATCGTCATCATGCTCATCACCCGTATCGGCTCCCTGCTGAACATCGGCTATGAGAAGGTATTGCTGCTCTACAACACCAACACCTATGTGACGGCGGACGTGGTCTCCACCTTTGCCCAGCGCTACGGTCTTGCCGGCGCTGCCAAGGGCATCGCCTCCGCGGCGGAGATGATGAACAACGTGGTCGGCATGCTGCTGGTCATCGGCGCCAATACCATTGCGCGCAAGGCCTCCGACGTGTCGCTCTACTAAAGAAAGGGGAACGCCATGAAAAGAAAACTTGAGATTTCGGAGCTGATTTTCAAGGTCATCAGCTACACGCTCCTCACGGTGTTCGCGCTGGCCTGCCTCTATCCCTTCGTGTACGCGATTTCGGCGGCTCTCTCCGATCGCGCGGCTGTGGAATACGGCCAGGTCGTGCTCTTCCCCAAGGGTCTGCAGTTTGCGGCTTTCCAGCGCATGTTCAGCGACAACATGTTCTGGAACGCTTATTCCAACACCCTGTTCATCACCTTCTACGGCACGGTGTGGGCGCTCTTCTATTCTATCCTCGGCGCCTACGCGCTTTCCAAGAGGCGCCTGCTGTTCCGTAAGTTCTTCAACTTCTTCCTCGTCTTCACGATGTGGTTTGCCGCCGGTATCGTGCCCCAGTACTTAAACTACCTGGACACCAAGACCGTCTTCAACGCCCTCGGCATCGTGGACGACAAGTGGCTGGTGGTTATCGCGATGGGCATGGCCGCCATGAACATCATCCTGCTCCGCAACGCCTTTGAGGGGGTTCCCAGCGAGATCGAAGAAGCCGCCATCGTCGACGGCGCGAGCGAGTTCCAGGTGCTGACCAAGGTGTACCTGCCCATGTGCAAGTCCACCATCGCCACCGTGGCGCTGTTCTTCGGCATCTCCCGCTGGAACGGCTACTTCTGGGCGCGCCAGATGATCTCCAACTCCAACGAGCATCCGCTGCAGGTCTTTATCCGTCTGCGTCTCGAGGAGTTCACCGACGCCGAAGCCATGGCCGGCTGGAACCAGCCCTACGCCTCCGACTCTGTGATCTACGCGCTGATCGTCTGCTCCATCGTCCCCATCCTGATCATCTACCCCTTCATTCAGAAGTACTTCGCCAAGGGCACCAACGTCGGCGGCGTGAAGGAGTAATCCCCGTGCATTACCGGTTTACCGGAAACAATATTGTGCATACATAACTTTTAAGGAGGAACCAAATGAAAAACACGAAAATGCTGATTGCGCTGCTGCTGACCGTGGCGATGCTCGCAACGCTGCTGGCCGGCTGCGGCAACAAGATCGATGTGGACCAGTACTCCGCTTTCAAGGCTGAGGAAGCTCCCGCTGCCGCCGAGAGCGGTGAAGCTGCCGCCCCCGCTGAAGCCGCTGCCCCCGCTGAGCTGAGCTATGCCGACGGCACCGTGCTGCGCATGGCCACCGGCTACAACTCCACCAAGACCGGCCTGAGCCTCGACGCCGAAGTCGCGGGCGAGGGCATCACCCTGGCCGACGGCGTGACCTACCATGCCGGCGACCTCAAGCCCACCTGGGTCGAGGTCGAGAAGGTCCTCGGCATCAAGATCGAGGACAAATATCAGGGCAACAGCGCCGCCAACGAGTTCGACTACTGGAAAGAGCGCATGGCCGACGTTGACATGGTCTCCGGCACCGCGAGCAAGCTCACTGAGTACGGCGAGCAGGGCGTCGTCGTGAACATCGCCGAGTATCTTGACCAGATGCCGAACTTCAAGGCCTACCTCGAGGCCAACCCCATCGTCCGCCTCTCCATCACCGGCAACACCGACACCGGCGCCATCTACTTCTCCCCCTACTTCGACGGCGTGAACGACATCGAGCGTATGCCTCTCATGCGTGTTGACATGGTTCAGAAGCTCCTCGACGGCGAAGGCGAGTTTGCTGCCGACGAGTGCAACAAGACCGCCGAGCCTGTTTACCAGCCCTACATGCCCACTTCCGGCAAGATCGACATTGAGACCGTCAAGCTCGACGCTTCCGGCACCGAGACCGTGACCAAGGATTATGACGCCGCCGGCAACATCATCGAGAAGATGAACGCCGCCGGCAGCATTGACGGCGTAGAAGCTGTCAACATGCTCCGCACTTACATCGACGAGGCCTACAACGGCTACTACGGCACCGAGCGCTCCAACCTCTTCATCGGCCAGAACGCCGCATGGGATGTTGACGAGCTGGTCGCCCTGCTCCGCTGCGTTGTCGCCAACCCCCAGACCCTCAACGGCACCGACACCATCCAGGGCCTCTTCTCCCGTGAGGATGACAACAACCAGCGCCGCGTTGACATGTTCCGTCTCGCCGGCCACCTCTTCGGCGTGCGCGGCCTCGAGTCCCGCCAGGATTACCTCTACTTCGATGTGGACGGCAGCCTGAAGGATGCCCGCCAGAATCCCGAGACCTATGCCGCTCTTGACCGCATGAACGCCATCGCCAAGGAAGGCCTGATCTCCGAGAACTTCATGAACACCGCCGACGGCAAGACCAAGCAGTACCTCGAGAACGACTCCGGCTTCATGCACTACGACTACAACCAGACCCAGACCCTGTACAACGATCCCAGCCAGGGCGTGTTCGACGAGGGTGAGAAGTACATGGCCGTTATGGTTCCTGTCGCCCGTTGGCAGGATGGCACCGAGGGCGGCAACTACATGCGCTTCACCGAGTCCTGGCGTTCCGTCAAGACCGACGGCTGGGGTATCTCCTCCGCCGGCGTCGCGGGCAACGCTGACAAACTCAACGCCGCGCTCAAGCTCATCGACTACGCTTACTCTCCTGAAGGCATGATCCTCATGTCCTACGGCCCCGACGCTTTCATCAAGACCAATGCCGACGGCAGCTACGTTACCTTCCTCTTCAACGGTCAGGAAATGCCTGAGATCGCGGACGCGACCCGCGCCGAGCTCTGGGAGAAGGCCAGCGGCAACTACACCAACTACGCCCGTCAGTTCCTGGGCTCCACGCTGAGCTTCGCCAAGAGCCAGGCTTTTGAGTACCAGTGCACCACCGACGTTGGCCGTGAAGGCGCGGGCCACATCTCCACCGCCATCGCGCTCGGCACCATCAAGCACCCCGAGCTCGCCGTGACCGAGAACCCCTGGTACATGTCTATCCCCACCGTGCTGCCCAGCACCAAGGCTGAGAACGACATGATCAACAGCTACACCGAGCTCACCAGCAACGGCAAGTTCAACCAGGCCAAGGGCGGTGAGAACCTGTTCGTCAACCAGATCGTCTCCGGCTACGCCGAAGAGGGTATGGGCAACGCTGAGGCTTCCGCCGAGATGGTTGCCAACGAGTGGGGCGGCCGCCAGTACCTCGCTCTCAAGACCGACGCCTGGACCCGTCTTCTCAACTTCTACAACGCCATGAACTGAGCGCGTGCGCGAAAGGCGCCTTGCGCGCCTGATGTGAACGCAGATTCGCAGGCCCGCACAAAACCCAAAGAGGGGAGACCCTCTTTGGGGGGCGGTGCTTGCAGCAGGGAGGTCAAAATGTACAAAAAACAGTTGACGCTGCAGAAAATCCTTTGCCTTCTGGCCATCATCTCCAGCGCGATCATTTTCCTGTACGCGCTGGGCATCATGACCGATCTCTATGACACGCTCTATTCCACGATGCGCAACCCCGCCGATCTCACGCAGACCGACGTGCCCGGTTCCATCGTCTACTACAACATGCAGGGCTTCAACAGTGTGTTTCTCAGAAACTCCATTGTTCTGATCCTGCTTGCCTGTCTGCTCTTTATCACCAACACCCACATCCGCAGAAAATACTACATCGGCAACTACATCACCGTAGCCGCCAATGTGATCGCGAACTTCTACGTCGCCATCCAGTCCCACAGCTATATCGAGCTCTTCAAGGCTCGCTTCCTGGCGGTTGACTTCGAGGCGCTGAAGGCGCACGCGGAGCTGTGGAAAACCGCCTACACCGAATCCACCTTCTGGTTCGATGCCCACTATGCGGTCTTTGCGATCTCCCTTCTGGTCTCCGTCGGCCTGGTCGCCTGCACGATCTGGAAGATGCAGCTCATGAAGGAAGAGGCCAAGCTGATCGCGGAAGGAAAGGGGGCTGCGGCATGAACGACGAAAAAACCATTCGCCTTGACCGTATGCGCTATACGAAGAACTCTGCCGCGTCCGGCCTTGCGCTTGCCGCGATCCTGTTCGACGTATTCTACTTCATCAGCATCTATGAGTCCAACGTGGGCTCCTGGTATTACAACATCCTGATGGGCGCCTCCATCCTGTACAACCTGGTGTTCATGCTCGCCGCTTTCTTAAGCTCCGAGGGCATCAAGAACTACAAGATCGGCTATGGCTACGCGATGATCGTGCTGGGCGTATTGCAGATCGTCCGCATCTTCATCTACCCCATGAAGGCGCATGCCGCCACCGTCACCATTTCCGAGCAGGCCGTTATTGTGATGCAGAACCGTCAGTTCGTGTTCTGCGTGGTGTGGCTCGTGGCCTCCGCCGCCTGCCTTATCGTGGGCGCTGTGGTCGGTATGATCCGCTCTCGCCAGCTCGCAGCGCACATCGCCTCGCTCGAAGCGAAGAGTGCATAAGGGAGGAGGAACGTTATGGCAGAATTGAAAGTTCAGCATGTAGATAAGATCTATGACAATAACGTTCAGGCGGTCTTTGACTTCAATCTCGACGTCAAGGACGGCGAGCTGATCGTTCTGGTCGGCCCCTCCGGCTGCGGCAAATCCACCACCCTGCGCATGATCGCGGGCCTGGAGGACATCTCCGCCGGTCACCTCTTCCTCGACGGGAAGGACATCACCCAGACCCCCGCCAAGGACAGAGACATGGCCATGGTTTTCCAGAACTACGCGCTCTACGGGCACATGACCATCTATGAAAACATGGCCTTCTCCCTGACGCTGCGCAAGGAAAACCCCAACGTCATCCACAAAAAGGTTCTGGCGGCGGCTGAGATCCTCGGCCTGACCAGCCAGCTCAACAAGAAGCCCTCCCAGCTCTCCGGCGGCCAGCGTCAGCGTGTCGCCATGGGGCGCTCCATCGTGCGCAACCCCAAGGTCTTCCTGTTTGACGAGCCTTTGTCCAACCTCGACGCCAAGCTGCGCGGCGCGACCCGCCGCGAGATCCTGCTGCTGCATAAGCGCCTGCAGGCCACCATGCTTTACGTCACCCACGACCAGACCGAAGCCCTGACCCTGGCAGACCGCATCGTCTGCATGTCCATGGGTCATGTGCAGCAGGTCGGCACCCCGCTGGAGCTGTACGATGCTCCCGCGAACCGCTTCGTGGCAAGCTTCATCGGTCTGCCTCCCATGAACTTCTTCTCCGCCACCGTCCGCGAGGGCGAGCTGGAGGGCAATGGCTTCAAGGTGAAGCTGACCGAGGAGGAAAAGGGCATCCTGCTTCCCTATGCCGGCAAAGAGATCGACCTCGGCGTTCGTCCCGAGGACGTGATCGGCGGCGGGGAGATCGCCATGAACGTCTTCTCCAACGAGAACCTGGGCATGAACACCCTGGTGCACGGTCACATCGGCCACAGCAACGCGGTGAGCAACAAGATCTCCGCCAAGCTGCGCGGCTGGTACGACTACAAAGAGGGCGACAATGTGAACATCGCCTTCAGCCGCAAGCACTTCTTTGACAAGGAAACCGGCGTCGCTATCGGAAGGGGGCAGAAGTGATGAGCGCCAATAAGACCGCCAAGACCGGCAGCAAGATGCCGGAGTTCCTGCGTAAATTCTTCGTGGCTCTCAAGCGCCAGCCCACCATCATCGCGCTGGTCGTGCTGCTGATCGCGTTCTTCCAGTATTCCCTGAACCTGACCCACATCTCCGACACCACCGCCAAGATCCAGGGTCCCGGCATGGGTCTCTGCGGCTTTGCGACGATGCTGTTTTCCATGCTGTCGCTGGTGTGCTTCTTAAACGCCTATCCGCGCCGCAAAAAGCCCGTTTACATCATGGTGGCGCTGATGCTGGTGATGTTCGCGGTCATCATCTTCTGCGACATCTACTACTCCAACCTTATCACGACTGCGCTGACCCGCGCGGACAACCCCATCACGCTGGATGCGTCCACGATCTACATCGCGCAGGCCTATAACGTCCTGCAGACGCATATTGTGATTCTCGGCATCGGCATTGCGCTGATTTTGCTGCGCCCGGTTTATACCACGCTGCTGCGCAAGATCAACACCTCCGTTACCGTGGAGGACTACGGCAAGCTGGGCGAGATCGACATCTCCGGCGAAGACTGATTCTGTTTTTCCCGAATCGGGAGGCTTTGTCTCCCGATTCGGGCAAAACCCGATAGAGGATTTTTTATGGCATCCGGAAAGAAAAAACGCGCGGTTCCCGAACAGCATAAGACGACCGCCGAATACTACAAGCTGCATACCGATGCGGTGAAAAATCTCGTGGAAGCGGATGAGAGCAACTCCCCCGAGGTCTCCGAGGAGGAGCTGCGCAAATACCGTTCCGGCCCCAAGATCCATTTTGCGGACTGGATCAAGGTGGTGCTCATCAAAATCTGGTTTGCCGGTTCTGTCTGCTTCTTCATCTTCTGGGGCTTGAGCTCCTATATCACGGCGCGGCTGGATCTGCTCGCGGTCTTCGGCCTCGCGCTCGGCGTCATCACCGACATTATCACCAACAATATTCTGCGCTATTACGCAAAAACCAGCGGCGGAAACGACGTCTGGATGATGTTTCCCAAGCGGCAGTATATCACCTTCTTTCTCAATATCGTCTACGCCTGCGTTTTGCTTGTGTGCGTGGACTTCCTGTACAATGTTATCAACCTCTCTCTTGTCGCCATGGGCGGCACCGCGTCCCTCGGCGTCGGGCCGATCCTGTTTGGCGTATTCTACACCGCCTTCGATCTCCTGTTTCTCGGCATGAAGCGCCTGATGAAACGAATCATAGANNNNGGACGCAAAAAAGAACGCTCTGCGATAAAGGACGGTTATTTTTATGTTGAAACTTCTCTTTGCCAGCGCAAGCTCCGCCTGCTTGGAACTGCAGAACGAGCTGCCATACTACGCGCCGGAAAGTTTTACCGTGCTCCTGAACGGGCAGGAGCAATATAACTGTGACACCAATGTGTTTTCTCTCTTTTCCCTTACGCCGGATACGGACTATACCGTGTCTCTCGTCGGCCGGGAGCTGTGTGAGGAGCTGTCGTTCCGCACCGCGCGGGAAAGCTGCGCCCTGAACGTGCGCGACTTCGGCGCGATCGGTGACGGCGAGCATGACGACACGCAGGCGGTGCAGACTGCGATCTTCTACCTGCCGAAGCATGCGCGTCTCGTGTTCCCCGAAGGGCGCTATCTCTGCCGACCGCTTACGCTCAAGAGCCATATCACCCTGGAGCTAAATAAGAATGCGACGCTCCTCGGCTGGGCAAATCGGGAGGATTATCCCATTGTGCCCGGTGAAGTAACAGGTCTTGGCGGCGAAGAAGTCTATTTCGGCGGCTTCGAGGGCAAGCCGGTGACCATGTACCAGTCCCTGATCACCGCCCAGTATGCCGAGGACATCTGCATCGTCGGTGAGGGGACGGTGGACGGGAACGCCCAGAACACGGATTTCTGGACCGCCTACCGGGAGTTTCCCACATCCCGCCCGCGGCTGATGTTCTTCAACCGCTGCGAGAATGTGACGCTGCACGGCGTTCATGCCTGCAACTCCCCCTCCTGGCAGCTGCACCCGCATTATTCCAAAAACATCGGCATCTACGATGTGAAAATTTCCGCTCCGAAGGTGAGTCCGAACACGGATGCCATCGACCCGGAGTCCTGCGACGGCGTGAACATCATCGGCTGCCGCTTCTCGGTGGGGGATGACTGCATCGCCATCAAGTCCAGCAAGATCGAGCTGGGGATGAAGCTGAATGTCCCCGCCGACCACCACACGATCCGCAACTGCCTCATGGATCACGGCCACGGCGGCGTGACCCTCGGCAGCGAGATCGGCGCGGGGGTGCGCAACCTCACCGTAAGCCACTGCGTCTTCCACGGTACGGATCGCGGCCTTCGCATCAAGAGCCGCCGCGGGCGCGGCAAAAACTGCCGCATCGACGATGTGCTGTTCGAGAACATCCGCATGGAGGGGGTCCTGACCCCCATCGTCATCAACCTCTGGTACAATTGCTGCGACCCCGACAGCGAGAGCGAGTATGTCTGGTCGCGTGAGCATCTGCCGGTGGACGACCGGACGCCCTACATGGGCAGCTTCTGCTTTAAAAATATGGACTGCAGCGACGCGGAGATCGCCGCCTGCTACATTGATGGTCTGCCCGAGGCACCGATCGAGTCGGTAACGCTCCAGAACATCTCCGTGCGCTTTGCCGAAAACGCAAAGCCCGGCATCCCCATTATGGAAAACTTCGCCAAAGAGCGCTGCAAGCTCGGTTTTTATCTCGACAATGTGCGCCGCATCTGCCTGGAGAATGTGAACATCGAAGGCGAGGAGGGCGACAAGCTGATCGCAAATCATTACGACAGTTTAGAGGCCAACGGACTTTAAGTGAGGTGCTGAGTATGTATGAAAAAATCGACGCCTATGTACAGCGCCTGATCCGCGAGTCCACGCCGGAATACACGGTGTGGAACATCGAAAAGGTGCGCCAGGGGAAGCCCGCCAGCTGGAACTATATCGACGGCTGCATGATGACCGCGCTGCTGTCCATGAGCGAGATCACCGGCGACAGCCAGTACGCCGATTTTGCCGAGCATTACATCGACTGGTTCGTGCAGGAGGATGGCAGCATCCGCAGTTATGAGCAGGAGACCTATAATCTCGACGATCTCAACGAAGGGCGTGTGCTTTTCCCGCTCTATGCCGCCACCGGAAAGGAAAAATACAAAAAAGCCGCCGAGCTTCTGCATCGGCAGCTTGTGAACCAGCCCCGTACCTTTGAGGGGAACTTCTGGCACAAGGCCATCTATCCCAATCAGGTCTGGCTGGACGGACTGTATATGGCGCAGCCCTTCTATGCCATGTATGTGAAGAACCTGGGCAACGGCGATTATTCCGACACCCTGCGCCAGATCGAGACCGTACGCGCACGGATGCGCGATGATGTGAGCGGTCTTTATTACCACGGCTATGACGCGAGCCGCAAGGCCTTCTGGGCTGACCCAGAGACCGGGCGCTCGAAGAACTTCTGGCTGCGCAGCATCGGCTGGTTTGCCGTGGCGCTGGCGGATCTCTGCGAGATTTTGCCGGAGGGCGAAGACAATGAGAAGCTTCGCGCCATCTTCCGCGAACTGATGGAGGGCGCCGCCCGCTGGAGCGATCCTGAAACCGGCCTCTACTGGCAGGTCGTCGATCAGGGCGGCCGCGAGGGCAACTACCTCGAAACCAGCGGCAGCAGCATGCTCGCCTATGCGATGCTCAAGGGCGCGCGCCTGGGTGTGCTGGAGAAAGAATATGCCGCAAAAGGCGAGAAGACCTTCCGCGGCATTGTGGATCGCTATCTATCCTTCACGGATGGGGAGCTGAATCTGGGCGGCATCTGCCTGGTGGCGGGTCTCGGCCCGGAGAACAACCGCCGCCGTGACGGTTCCTATGAATACTACATTTCCGAGCCGGTGGTGCAAAATGACGCCAAAGGCGTGGCGCCCTTCCTGCTGGCCTATACCGAGATCAAGCGTTTGGGCTGAGGCGCTTATACCGGGAGCTTGATGCTTTCGCGGTCCGGCGCGTCCTCTTCGCTCTCCCGCGGCCGGTTCTGATACTGCTGCGGAGAAAGGCCGAACTTGGCGCGGAAAACACGCGAAAAGTACAGCGGCTCGTGAAAACCGCAGAGATGCGCGATCTCGGAGATGCTCAGCTGCTCCTTCAGCCCGCCGTCCAGCCGCTCCGCCGCGGCCTGCAGACGGGTGTCATTGAGAAAGCGCAGCGGCGTCTGCCCAACCTCGCTCTTGAAGAGCTTGCGCAGATAGTCGTAGTTAAAGGGCAGGGAGCGCAGATACCGCTCCAGCTCAAAACTCTCATCCGGGTAGTTTAGGATGATCGTGCGTTCGATCTCCTCCACTACAGCGCTGCGCTTGGGCGCTTCCAGGTTTGCCAGAAGCTGAAAGACGATGAGGTTTGCGTAAGCCGCGAGCAGCGCGCTCTGCTTGCCGGGGTCGGCGCCGAAGTGATAGAAGGCGGCGGTGAAAGCGTCCAGAATGAAGTGGTTGCTGTCATCCCGGATCAAGGTCGGCGTGCGGATCGGCAGCGACGCGCCGCGCATATTCAAATGAATGTTGGTAAAGCCCTGTTTGCTCTCATTGTGATGGGACACGAGCGGCGGTATGATGACGACATCCCCTGTCTGGTAAGGCATGGTATAGTCCTCAAATACCATCTGTCCCTCACCGCTCGTGCAGTAGATAAATTCCCAGCTTCTGTGCTTGTGAGGGGAGACGTTGTAAGTCAGCAGGTGCTTTCCTGCATATATAATCTCGTTCAAGCGGGATCACTCCTTCCAGCAGCATTATATTAGCAAATCATATCCGTTTTGTCCATAACGAAAGAAAGTTTTCATACGATCAAGGGGGATTAAAAATGGCCTATTTAACGCTGAAAAACATCAACAAGATCTATCCGAACGGCTTCCACGCGGTACACGATTTCAATCTTGAGATGGAGAAGGGCGAATTCATCGTGTTCGTCGGACCCTCCGGCTGCGGCAAGTCCACCACACTGCGCATGATCGCGGGGCTGGAGGACATCTCCAACGGTGAATTCCTGATCGACGGCAAGCGCGCCAACGAGCAGGGCCCGCGTGAGCGCGGCGTTGCGATGGTGTTCCAGAGCTACGCGCTCTATCCCCAGATGAGCGTTTATGACAACATCGCCTTCGGTCTGGAGCTGCAGGGCGCCGATGAGGATTACATCGACGAGAAGGTGCGCAACACCGCCCGCATCCTCGGCCTGACCGATTATCTCGACCGTCTCCCCAGAGCGCTCTCCGGCGGCCAGCGCCAGCGTGTCGCCATTGGCCGCGCGCTGATCCGGAAGGTCGGCATCTTCCTGATGGACGAGCCTCTGAGTAACCTTGACGCCAAGCAGCGCGTCACCATGCGCTCCGAGATCACGCAGATCCACCGCGAGACCGGCGCCACCACCATCTACGTCACCCATGACCAGACCGAGGCCATGACCATGGCTGACCGCATCGTCGTCATGAAGGACGGCTATGTGCAGCAGGTCGGCACGCCCCGTGAGCTGTACTTCGACCCCGTGAACGTCTTCGTAGCGGGCTTCATCGGTGAGCCGCCGATGAACTTCGTGCGCGGCAAGGTCAAGGGCGGCAAGCTCGACTTCGGCGGCACCGCCATCGACCTCAAGCACAAGCTGGGTGACAAGCTCGCAAAGTACGAGGGCAAGGAGATCGTTTTCGGCTTCCGTCCCGAATCCATCAAGCTGGGCGAGCATAAGGAGTCCTACGTTCTGAACGCGGGCGTGGAGCTGACCGAGATGCTGGGCGACAACACCAACGTCTACATCGAGATGGGTGAGCTGCACTCCATCCTGAAGGTCGATCCGCACGACACCCCCGAGGTGGACAGCAAGATCACCTTCTCCATCCCCTATGAGAACGTGTATCTCTTCGACGGCGAGACCGAAAAAGTTATCAAATAAGGAGAAAGCTATGGATATTCGCTATTCCACCGGCCCGAATGACGTAAAACGCTATACCACCGAGGAACTCCGCAAGGAGTTTCTGATCGAGAATCTCTATGTGGCAGACCAGGTCGTCGCCGTGTACAGCCATGTGGACCGCATGGTCACGCTCGGCTGTATGCCCGTGCAGGAGACCGTCTCCATCGACAAGGGCATCGACATCTGGTCGAACTTCGGCACGAAGTTCTTCCTGGAGCGCCGCGAGATCGGCATCTTCAACATCGGCGGCGCCGGCAAGATCAGTGTGGACGGCACGGTGTACGAGCTGGGCTACAAGGACTGCCTGTACATCACCATGGGCGCGAAGGAGGTCTACTTCTCCAGCGACGACGCTTCCAAGCCCGCCAAGTTCTATATGGTCTCCGCCCCGGCGCACAGAAGCTATGAGACCCGGCTTCTCAAGCTGGCGGACGCCAACAAGCGCCCCTGCGGCGACGCGGCGCTGTCCAACAAGCGCGTCATCAACCAGTTCATCCATCCGGCTGTCCTCCCGACCTGCCAGCTCTCCATGGGCATGACCGTGCTCGAGTCCGGCAGCGTCTGGAACACCATGCCCGCCCACACCCACGAGCGCCGCATGGAGGTCTATATGTACTTTGAAGTGCCTGAGGATCAGGTCGTGTTCCACATGATGGGGCAGGGGCAGGAGACCCGCCACATCGTCATGACCAACGAGCAGGCGGTCATCTCCCCGTCCTGGTCGATCCACGCGGGCGCCGGCACCTCCAACTACACCTTTATCTGGGCCATGGGCGGCGAGAACCAGGAGTTCGACGACATGGACACGATTCCCACGAATAAACTGAAATAATTTAGGAGGATGATTGACATGGACATTATGAAGAGCTTCTCCCTCGAGGGCAAGGTCGCCCTCATCACCGGCGCATCGCATGGCATCGGCATGGCGATCGCCAACGCCTTTGCCGCCGCCGGTGCGACGGTTTGCTTCAACTGCTCCAGCGAGAGCTCCAAGCTTCGCGCGCTGGAAGCGTACAAGGCCAACGGCGTTGACGCCCACGGCTATGTCTGCGACGTTTGCGACGAAGAGGCGGTCAAGGCGCTCGTAGCGCAGATCAAAGAGGAGGTCGGCATCATCGACATTCTCGTGAACAACGCCGGCATCATCAAGCGCATCCCGATGCTCGACATGAGCGCTGAGGATTTCCGCAAGGTCATCGACGTTGACCTGAACGCCCCGTTCATCGTCTCCAAGGCCGTTATCCCCGGCATGATCGAAAAAGGCCACGGCAAGATCATCAACATTTGCTCCATGATGAGCGAGCTGGGGCGTGAGACCGTCTCCGCCTACGCGGCGGCCAAGGGCGGCCTCAAGATGCTCACACGCAACATCTGCTCCGAGTACGGCGAGTACAACATCCAGTGCAACGGCATCGGCCCCGGCTACATCGCCACCAGCCAGACCGCGCCGCTGCGCGAGCGCCAGCCCGACGGCAGCCGCCACCCCTTCGATCAGTTCATCATGGCCAAGACCCCCGCTGCCCGCTGGGGCGAGACCGAGGATCTGATGGGTCCGGCCGTCTTCCTCGCTTCCGACGCCTCCAACTTCGTCAACGGCCATATCCTGTACGTTGACGGCGGCATCCTGGCCTACTTCGGCAAGCAGCCGTAATTCGCCGGAAACTCGCTCCGCTCCTTCCTTCTTCCTCTCAAAATCAAATCCGCTTCGCCGGGCTTTGATTTTGTATCACTGGGAGCGGTGAATCCCAAGGAAAGAAGGAAGAGCATCATGAAAATAGTTCGATTTGACGCAAACGACGCGCCGGTCATAGGTTATTTACACGACGACCATGACCGGCTCGTCGCGCATAAGACGCGCCCGGCGATCGTTATCTGCGCGAGCGGCGCGTACCGCTGGCTCTCCCCGCGGGAGAAAGACCCCGTGGCGCTGCGCTTTTCGGCGCTGGGTTATCAGTGCTTTTTGATCGACTACGCGGTCGGGGAGCGGGCAGGGGAGCTTCGCCCGCTGCGGCAGCTTGCCGCGTGTGTCAGCATTCTGCGCGAAAACGCCGAAGTCTGGCACATCGAGCGGGAGCATATCGCCGTCCTCGGCTTTTCCGCCGGGGGGCACCTCGCCGCAAGCCTCGGCACGCTCTGGCAGCGGGAGGAGCTGGTGTGCAGTCCCGGCTGTAAACCCGACGCGCTTGTGTTATGCTATCCCGTGATCACGGCGGGGGACTTTGCCCACCGGGAATCCCTTGCGTATGTGAGCGGGGGAGACGATGCGCTGCGGGAGCTTTTGAGCCTTGAAAAGCGTGTCACCGCCCAGATGCCGCCCACCTTCCTCTGGCACTGCGTCGGGGACGAGAGTGTGCCGGTGGAAAACGCCCTGCTGCTCGCCGAGGCGATGCAGAGAGCGGGTGTTGACTATGAATGCCATCTCTTTGCACACGGCGCGCACGGCATCTCCACCTGCACGCAGGAGGTGGAGACGCCTTATCCCGACATCGCCCCCTGGTTTGACCTTTGCACAAGCTGGCTTAACCGCCAATTTCAATACACAATTTAAGGAGGAACTACTGTTATGAATGCTATGAATACCGCGATCTCCAAGATCGGCGTTGTGCCGGTCATCAAGCTCAACCACCCCGAGCGCGACGCTGTGGGTCTTGCCAAGGCGCTCTGCGCGGGCGGCGTGCCTGTTGCCGAGGTCACCTTCCGTGCTGCCGGCGCCGATAAGGCCATCAAGCTCATGAAGGAGGCCTGCCCTGACATGATCGTCGGCGCCGGCACCGTCACCAACACTGCCCAGATCGACGCCGTGATCGCCGTCGGCGGCGACTTTATCGTCTCCCCGGGCTTCGATCCCGAGATCGTGGCCTACGCCCAGGCCAAGGGCATCCCCGTGTTCCCCGGCTGCACCACCGCCTCCGAGTATCATCAGGCGCTCAAGTTCGGCCTGGAGCTCATCAAGTTCTTCCCGGCTGAGCAGTCCGGCGGCCTTGCCAAGATCAAGGCGCTCTCCGCCCCCTTCCCCATGTTCAAGGTCATGCCCACCGGCGGCATCTCGCTCAAGAATCTGAAGGAATACATCTCCAATCCCGTCATTGCGGCCTGCGGCGGCAGCTACATGGTCACAGCTGACCTCATCGACAACAACAAGTGGGACGAGATCACCGAGCTCTGCAAGAAGTCCCGCGAGATCGTCGAGGAAGCAAGAGCCTAAAAACCCCTTCTGCCCAGTGCGCGCACTGGGCATCTCCCCCGAGGGGGGAGACATGCGCATGCTTCCCCCTTTGGGGGAAGTGGCCGAAGGCCGATAGGGGAACCCCGGTCGGATTACTGAATAATAAAGGAGAAATGCTGTTATGGAACTGAATTTACGCCCGAGAGAAGAATGCAAGTTTGACGCTGTGAGCCTTGGCGAGGTTATGCTGCGCCTCGATCCCGGCGAGGGGCGCATCCGCACCGCCCGCTCCTTCCGCGCCTGGGAAGGCGGCGGCGAATATAACGTCATCCGCGGCCTGCACAAGTGCTTCGGCATGAACACCGCCGTGATCACCGCCTTTGCTGACAACGAGGTAGGCAAGCTGATGCGCGACTTCATCGAGCAGGGCGGCGTGAACACCGATCTGATTTTCTGGAAGAAGACTGACGGCATCGGCCGCATCTGCCGCAACGGCATCAACTTCACCGAGCGCGGCTTCGGCATCCGCGGCGCCGTGGGCTGCTCTGACCGCGCCAACACCGCGATTTCCCAGGCTCGCCCCGAGGACTTTGATTTTGACTACATCTTCGGCACACTCGGCGTGCGCTGGCTGCACACCGGCGGCATCTACGCCGCGCTCAGCGAGCAGAGCTGTGAGACCGTCATCGCCGCCTGCAAGGCCGCGAAGAAGTACGGCACCGTCGTGTCCTGCGATCTCAACTACCGCCCCTCCATGTGGAGCGCCATCGGCGGTCTTGAGAAGGCGCGAGAGGTCAACCGCGAGGTTGCCAAGTACGTTGACGTCATGATCGGCAACGAAGAGGACTTCACCGCCTGCCTCGGCTTTGAGATCGAGGGCAACGATGAAAACCTCAAGGAGCTGAACCTCGAAGGCTACAAGAAGATGATCGGCAAGGCCGCCGAGACCTACCCCAACTTCAAGGTCGTTGCGACCACGCTGCGCACCGTGAAGACCGCCACCGTCAACGACTGGAAGGCCATCTGCTGGGCGGACGGCGAAATCTACCAGTCCAAGGAGTATAACGGCCTGGAGATCATGGACCGCGTCGGCGGCGGTGACTCCTTTGCCTCCGGTCTCGTGTACGGGCTCATGACCACGGGCGATGCGCTGCAGGCCGTCAACTACGGCGCTGCCCACGGCGCGCTCGCCATGACCACCCCGGGCGACACCTCCATGGCAAGCAAGAACGAGGTCGAGGCCATCATGGGCGGCGCCGGCGCCCGCGTCAAGCGCTGATATGGAACATACCAATCCGCTTATGAGCGGCGGCAATTCGCCCCGCTTCATCACCTTTGGCGAGATCATGCTCCGCCTGACTCCGCCGAACTATGAGAAGATCCGGGTCGCCACGAGCTTTGAGGCAAGCTACGGCGGGAGCGAGGCCAACGTCGCGCTCGCCCTGGCAAACCTCGGCATCGACAGCACCTTCTTCACCGTCGTGCCGAACAACTCCCTCGGCAAGAGCGCGGTCAGAATGCTGCGCTCGAACGACGTGCACTGCACCCCCGTCATCCTCTCCACCCAGGAGGAGACGCCCACCCACCGTCTCGGCACCTACTATCTTGAGACCGGCTACGGCATCCGCCCCAGCAAGGTCACCTATGACCGCAAGCACAGCGCCATCACCGAGTATGACTTCAGCAAGGTCGATCTGGACTGGCTGCTTTCGGACTTTGACTGGCTGCACCTGAGCGGCATCACGCCCGCCCTGTCCCCGAGCTGCGCGGACTTCATCCTTGCCTGCATGAAAAAGGCCAAGGAGAAGGGGCTCACCGTGAGCTTTGACGGCAACTTCCGCAGTCTGCTCTGGACCTGGGAGCAGGCGCGCGACTTCTGCACCCAGTGCCTGCCGTATGTGGACGTGCTGCTGGGTATCGAGCCCTATCACCTTTGGCGGGACGAGAACGACCACAGCAAGGGCGACTGGAAGGACGGCATCCCCATGCAGCCGAGCTACGAGCAGCAGGATGAGGTGTTTCAGGCCTTTGCCGAGCGCTACCCCAACCTCAAGTGCATGGCGCGGCATGTCCGCTTTGCCCATACCGGCAGCGAGAACAGCCTCATGGCCTATATGTGGTATCAGAACCACACCTTTGAAAGCCGCCTCTTCACCTTCAACATCCTTGACCGTGTGGGCGGGGGCGACGCCTTTGCCAGCGGCCTCATCTACGCGATGATGAAGGGCTACAAGCCCATGGACACCATCAACTTCGCCGTGGCCAGCTCCGCCATCAAGCACACCATCCGCGGCGACGGCAACATCACCGACGACGCCGAGAGCATCCGGCAGCTCATGAACATGAACTACGACATCAAACGATAAAAAAGAAAAACCTGCTCCCATCGGTTGAAAACGCCGATGGGAGCAGCCCCTGCGAAGAAAGGCGGATTGATTACAATGAGAGCATTTATGGACAAGGATTTCCTGCTGGAAACCGAAACAGCCAAGCACCTGTTCCATGACTATTCCGAGCATATGCCCCTTGCGGACTACCACTGCCACATCTCTCCCCGCGAGATCTATGAGGATCGCCGCTTCAACAATCTGACCGAGGTCTGGCTCGGCGGCAAGAACCCCGACGGCAGCTATTTCGGCGACCACTACAAGTGGCGTGTCATGCGCTCCAACGCCGTCCCGGAGGAGTACGTCACCGGCGAAAGAGACGCGTACGAGCGCTACCTCAAGTTTGTCGAGGCGCTGCAGATGGCGATCGGCAACCCCATGTACCACTGGTGCAATCTTGAGCTGCGCCAGTTCTTCGGCTTTATGAAGCCCCTGACTCCCGAGACCGCCGAGGAGGCTTGGAACTTCTGCAACGACAAGCTGCAGCATGACCCGAACCTCACCGTGCGCGGCATCATCAAAAAGGCCAACGTCGCCATGGTCGGCACCACCGACGATCCCATCGACTCCCTCGAGTGGCACAAGAAGATCGCGGAGGATCCCAGCATCACCGTCAAGGTCTGCCCCTCCTTCCGTCCCGACAAGGCCATCAACATCTCCAAGCCCGGCTTCGCGGCGTATATCGAGAAGCTGGCCAAGAGCGTCGGCAAGGAAACGCTTGCAAGCGCCGATGAGGTCAAGGCCGCTCTTGTCGAGCGCCTGGAGTTCTTCGCCGCAATGGGCTGCCGCGCCAGCGACCACGGTCTCGATTACATCCCCTTCCGTCCCGCCTCCGATGACGAGGTGAACGCCATCTTCTGCAAGGTCATGGCGGGTGAGTGCGTCAGCGTCGAGGACGCGGAGAAGTACCAGACCGCGATCCTGCTGTGCTTAGGCCGCGCCTACCACCGTCTCGGCATCGCCATGCAGATCCATTACTCCTGCCTGCGCGGCGTGAACACCCGCATGAACCGCCTGCTCGGACCCGACACGGGCTTTGACATGATCGCCCAGAACACCTGCGGCGGCGACATCGCCGCTTTCCTGGCCGCCCTGGACGAGACCGGCGAGTGCCCCAAGACCATTCTCTACTCCCTCAACCCCGCCGACAATGAGCAGCTTGGCACGCTGATCGGCTGCTTCCAGTCCGACGAGGTGCCCGGCAAGATCCAGCACGGCTCCGCCTGGTGGTTCAACGACACCAAGTCCGGCATGGAGGCGCAGATGAAGTCCCTGGCCAATCTCGGCCTGCTTGGCAACTTCGTCGGCATGCTCACCGATTCCCGCTCCTTCCTGAGCTATGCGCGGCACGACTACTTCCGCCGCATCTTCTGCAACCTGGTGGGCAACTGGGTCGAAAACGGCGAGTACCCCGATAACGACGCCGCGCTCAAGCGCATCGTCGAGGGCGTCAGCTACAAGAACGCTGAAAGATATTTTAATCTCTGAAAAGAGGATCATGATTATGGACAGATTAAGTTTTGCGACCCTGGAAAAGCAGGGCTATGAGGGCTATCTTCTGAAGGACGCGCCGGAAAAGATCGTGCAGTTCGGCGAGGGCAACTTCCTGCGCGCCTTCGCGGATCACTTTGTGGATGAAATGAACGAGAAGGCCGGCTTCAACGCCAAGGTCGTGCTGGTGCAGCCGCGCGGCGGTCACCCCGAGGCGGCCGACCGCTTCAGCGAGCAGGACGGGCTCTATACCCTGATCCTGCGCGGACGCGAGAACGGCCAGCCCGTGGAGCGCACCCGCGTCATCTCCGCGGCCTCCCGCTGTCTCGACCCCAAGCGCGATTGGGCGAAGCTTCTCGACTGCGCGAGAAATCCCGAGCTGCGCTTTGTGATCTCCAACACCACCGAGGCCGGCATCGCCTTCGATCCCGCCTGCAAGCAGGATGACGCGCCGCCTTCCGCCTTCCCCGCCAAGCTCACGCTTTTCCTGCATGAGCGCTGGAAGCTCGGCTACAAGGGCATCATCATCCTCTCCTGCGAGCTCATCGACCACAATGGGCAGGAGCTGCACCGCTGCGTACAGGAGTACGTCAAGCTCTGGGGGCTGGAGGCGGACTTCGCCGCGTGGCTCGAAAAGGAGAACGTCTTCTGCTCCACGCTGGTTGATCGCATCGTCACCGGCGGTGCAAGAGGCGAGGCCGCGGCTGCTCTGTGCGAGAAGTTCGGCTACGAGGATCAGCTCATTGACACCGGCGAGGTCTTTGCCGCATGGGTCATCGAAGGCCCCCAGTGGATCAAGGAGGAGTTCCCGTTTGAAAAGGCCGGGCTTCCCATCCAGGTCGTGGACGACGTGACCCCCTACAAGCAGCGCAAGGTCCGCATCCTGAACGGCGCGCACACCTCCATGGTGCTTGGCGCTTACCTCGCGGGCAAGAATATCGTGCGCGACTGCATGCAGGACAAGGCCATCCGCACTTACCTGGAAAAGACCATGTTCGAGGAGATCATCCCCACGCTCGACCTGCCGCGCGACGAGGTGGAGGGCTTTGCCGCCTCCGTGATCGACCGCTTTGATAACCCCTATATCGACCATCAGCTTCTGGACATCGCGCTCAACTCCGCCTCCAAGTGGAAAGCCCGCGTGATGCCGAGCCTGACCGCGTTTGTCAAGCGTCAGGGGAAGCTCCCCAAGCGCCTGACCTTCTCCCTCGCCGCCTTCATCGCCTTCTACCACAAGGGCGAGCGCGACGGCGCAGCCTATCCCGTGCGGGACGATGAGTGGGTGCTGGACTTCTTCGCCGCCCACAAGAACGATGATAACGCCGCTCTCGCCAAGGCCGTCGTGAACGACGAACGCCTGTGGGACGGTGCGCTTGCCGAGATTGACGGCCTCGAGGCCGCTGTCGCCGCGGCGCTTGACCGCATTGACGAGATCGGTATGTATGAAGCCATGAAGGAGTGCGCCGAATGAAGCTCATTCGCATTCACCCCAATGACAACGTGGCGGTCGCCTTGACGGATCTGAAGGCCGGGGAGGAGCTCACGCGCGACGGCCTCACCGTCACCGCTGCCGAGGATGTGGCGCGGGGGCACAAGCTTGCCCTGCGCCCCATCGCCGAGGGCGAAGCCGTCGTCAAGTACGGAAACCCGATCGGCATTGCCAGGGCGGATATCCCGCAGGGCGCCTGGGTGCATGTGCACAACGTGCGCACCGGCCTCTCCGAGACCGCCGAGTACGAATACTGCCACAAGACCTACCCCTTGCCCGAGCTTGCCCCGCGCACGTTTATGGGCTACCGCAGACCGGACGGACGCGCCGCCGTGCGCAACGAACTCTGGATCGTGCCGACGGTGGGCTGCGTCAACAGCATCGCCGCCGCCCTGGTGCGCGAAAACCAGCACCTCGTCACCGGCAGCATTGACGGGCTCTACACCTTTGCCCACCCCTACGGCTGCAGCCAGATGGGGGACGACCATGCCCAAACCCGCAAGCTCCTCGCCGCCTTGGTGCGCCACCCGAACGCGGGCGGTGTGCTGGTGCTCTCCCTCGGCTGCGAGAACCTCACGCAGGAGCAGTTCAAGCGTGAACTCGGCGAGTGGGACGATCGGCGCGTGAAGTTTCTCGTCTGCCAGCAGTTTGAGGACGAGCTGGAAGAGGGCGCGAAGCTCCTCAAGGAGCTGGCAGAGTATGCGTCCCAGTTTCAGCGCGAGGAGATCCCGGCTTCGGAGCTTGTGATCGGCATGAAGTGCGGCGGCTCCGACGGCCTCTCCGGCATCACCGCAAACCCCATGGTCGGGCGCTTTTCCGACAGGCTTGTCTCCCTTGGCGGCTCGACCGTGCTGACCGAGGTGCCCGAGATGTTCGGTGCGGAAAACATCCTCTTCTCCCGCTGCAAGGATGAGGAAGTCTTCCAAAAGGCCGTGCGCATGGTCAACCGCTTCAAGGATTACTTCGTCAGCCACGGGCAGGTGGTCTATGAAAACCCCAGCCCCGGCAACAAGGCCGGCGGCATCACAACGCTCGAGGACAAGAGCTGCGGCTGCGTCCAGAAGGGCGGCAGCGCCCAGATCGTGGACGTGCTGGAGTACGCCGAGCCTGTCACCAAGAAAGGGCTCAACCTGCTCTCCGGCCCGGGCAATGACCTCGTCTCCGCGACCGATCTGACCGCCGCGGGCGCGCACATCATCCTCTTCACCACCGGGCGCGGCACGCCCTTCGGCGCCCCGGCTCCCACGGTGAAGATTTCCACAAACTCCGCGCTCTACAACAAGAAGGGCAACTGGATCGACTTCAACGCCGGTTCCGTGGCCGAGGGCGAGAGTCTGGACGCCGCGGGCGACCGTTTGCTGGACTATGTGCTGCGCGTGGCCTCCGGTGAAAAGACCAAGGCCGAGAAGCACGGCGCGAAGGAAATTGCCATCTTTAAGGACGGTGTAACACTGTAATTATTCAGTCCCCTTAAGAGGGGACTGAATAATTAGGGACACTTGCGCTTATCGCACACGGCGCTTGCGTGAGACATGCCGTGTTTGGTCGGCGCAAGACCTCGCGAAGCTCGGTTTAGGGAGTTTTTGTCGGGGCAAAGCCTCGCAAAAACATATTTCGATTTATTTTTCGCGTTTCGACGCGAAAAATCAGAGGCGTCCCCCCTCTGAACTCCCCCCCCTGAGTTTGTGGGGATGACTGCTTACAATACAACAGAGATACTGGGAGGAAAAAACATGGCGCTGCATGTGATGGAGGAGGCCAACCGCTGTCTTGGCTGCAACGGTAAGCGCGTGGCGGAAACGATGCACGCCTATCTACAGTCCCTCCCCATGCCCGAGCCTTCCGCTTACGCAAACGCTCCTCTCGCCGACGGCGTCGGCGGCGACGCCCTGGCCGAACAGCAGATATAGTTTTCAGAATTCAGGTTTCAGAAGCGAAAACGAATAACAAGGAAACGACCTGCATTCTCTGTACGCGACAAATCAAACCGCTATGTTTCCTGAAAACTGAAAACTGTAAAAGGAACCTGAGACGCTTTTGCGTCTCAGGTTCCTTTTACAGCAGCGGGGCAATGACCTTGGCGAGAAAGCCCGCGAGCTTGACGAGCCAACTTTCTTTTCTCACGGTGTCCGGGCTGATCTCGCGGCAGAAGCGCTGCGTGCTCAGAAAATCGGCCTTGATCTCCGGGATACAGTCGGTATCCCGCATCCAGGCGGCACACTCGAAGTGGTGGTAAAGGCTGCGGTAATCGAGGTTGATCGTGCCTACGACGGCCTCGCGGTCGTCGCTCAGGAAAACCTTGGCGTGAACGAAGCCGGGGCTGTATTCGTAAAGCTTTACGCCCGACTGCAGAAGCGAGGCGTAGTGCGTTTTTGCAAGGGCGTAGGGAAGCTTCTTGTCCGGGATGCCCGGCAGGATCAGGCGCACGTCCACGCCGCGCTCGGCGGCAAACTTGAGCGCCGTTTCCATCTCCCCGTCGAGGATCAGATAGGGCGTCATGATGTAAACATAGCGCTGCGCGCGGTTGAGAATGTCCATGTACAGCCACTCGCCCACGCGCTCCTCATCCACCGGGCAGTCGGCGTAGGGCATAACGTAGCCGCCGCTGTCGGGAAAAGCTTCTGCCGGGGCGTCAAGGAAACCAGAGAAATCCTGCTCCTTCTCCGTGAGGTTCCATATCTGCAGGAACATCAGCGTGAAGCTTCGGGCAGCCTCGCCCCGCAGCAAGAGCGCAGTGTCCTTCCAGTGGCCGAAGCGCTTGATTTCATTGATGTACTCGTCCGCGAGGTTCACGCCGCCGGTGAAGGCCACCTTGCCATCGATCACCAGAATTTTGCGGTGATCGCGGTAGTTGTAGTGCGTGGAGACAAAGGGCGCAATCGGCGCGAAGGGGCGGCACTCGATGCCGAGCAGCTTGAGCCGCTTCGGATAGTCGCGCGGCAGCGTGAAAAATTCGCAGGTGCCGTCGTACATCAGCCGCACCGTGACGCCCTCGGAGGCCTTGCGCGCCAAAATCTCCAGAACGCGCCCCCACATGAGTCCCTCGTCCACGATGAAGAACTCAAGAAAGATGAATTTTTCCGCCTTTTCCAGCTCCTCCAGCAGCACGGGGAACAGATCGTCCCCCAGCGGGAAATAGCGGCACTCGCTGTGCCGGTAGACCGGGTAGCAGCCGGTACGGTTGACGTAGCGCACAAGTCCCGCCGCGTCCGGCGCATCGGATGCGAAAGCGACGGCGGTGCCCGGGTCAGCCGGGATGCTGTCGCGGGTCTGCTCAATCAGATCGGCATAGCGCTTTCGCAGCATGCGGTGCCCGACGTCGCTCTGCGTGTAGAGGTAGAGAAGCGCCCCCACTGCCGGAAACAGCATGATGACGATGATCCAGGTGAGCTTGGCGCTGGGATCATGGCGGCTGCTCAACAGATAGAGCGCCATAACGGCGGAGAAAGCGCCGGATATGGTCACGTAATGGGGCAGGTAGTCCCGCAGGCTGCCGAACAGGTAGATCACCAGAAGCACCTGCATCAGCATCAGGATCGCGATCAAGCCCGCCCGGCTGAACACCGCGCGCAAAAGCCCGCGCCGCCCCTTTTTCAGCAGCCGCAGCCCGCGCTTATCCTGAGAATTGCCGCTCATATGCCCCTCCTATAAGTCTACCCGATTTCAAACGATGCGCCAATGGATGGGGATGTGATTTCACATCCCCATCCATCATTCTATGATTGCCGCGTCGGAGCAGAGCAGGGTCAGCTCATTGTCACCGACGGTTGCGACGCCGTTGCTCACACGGACGCGAAGTGGGCTGCCGTCCTCCAGCGTACAGAGAACGATCCCACGGCTCACCGCGCAGAGCATCGGCGCGTGATTTGCGAGAATACCGACCGAACCGAAGCCGGTCGGGAGCTTCGTGGATTTCACCCGCGTGTCAAGCACGGTGGCGTCACCGGTGACGACGGCGAAACGAAACAGCTTTTCCATGCGGCCTCCTCAATACTGCCCGCGCTTGGCGATGACTTCGTCGATGTTGCCGCACATCAGGAAGGCCTGCTCCGGCAGATCGTCCACGTCACCGCCGAGAATGGCCTGGAAGCCCTTGATGGTGTCCGCGAGCTTCACATACTTGCCCTCCATGCCGGTGAAAGCCTCCGCCACATGGAAGGGCTGGGACAGGAAGCGCTGGATGCGCCGCGCGCGGCTCACGGTAGCGCGATCCTCCGCGCCCAGCTCGTCCATGCCCAGCACCGCGATGATGTCCTGGAGCTGGCGGTACTTTTCCAGCACCTGCTGCACGGCGCGGGCGGTCTCATAATGCTCTTTGCCCAAGATACCGGGGTCAAGCATACGGGAGCTGGATTCCAGCGGATCGACTGCGGGATAGATGCCGAGCTCTGCAATCGAGCGGGAGAGTACCGTAGTGGCGTCGAGGTGCGCAAAGGCGGTCGCGGGCGCGGGGTCGGTCAGGTCGTCCGCGGGGACGTAGATCGCCTGCACCGAGGTGACAGAGCCGTTTTTCGTGGAGGTGATGCGCTCCTGCAGATCGCCCATCTCGGTGGCGAGGGTGGGCTGGTAGCCGACGGCGGAGGGCATGCGCCCTAATAGCGCCGAGACCTCGGAGCCGGCCTGCGTGAAGCGGAAGATGTTGTCGATAAAGAGCAGCACGTCCTGCCCGCTCTCGTCGCGGAAGTTTTCCGCGATGGTGAGGCCGGAGAGGGGAACGCGCAGGCGCGCGCCGGGCGGCTCGTTCATCTGACCGAAGACCAGGGCGGTTTTGTTGATGACGCCGGACTCGGTCATTTCGTTCCAGAGGTCGTTGCCCTCGCGGGAGCGCTCGCCGACCCCGGCAAAAACGGAGTAGCCGCCGTGCTCGTAGGCCACGTTGCGGATCAGCTCCTGAATGAGCACAGTCTTGCCCACGCCCGCGCCGCCGAAGAGACCGATCTTGCCGCCGCGCGCATAGGGCGCCAGCAGATCGATGACCTTGATGCCGGTCTCCAGCAGCTCGGTGGCGGGGAGGATCTCGGTAAAAACCGGGGGCTTGCGGTGGATGGGCAGGCGCTTGGCGGCCTTCACAGGGCCTTTGCCGTCGATGGGCTCGCCTACGACGTTGAACATACGCCCCAATGTCGCCTCGCCCACGGGCATGGTGATGGGACTGCCGGTAGTGACGGCCTCGCAGCCGCGGGAGATGCCGTCCGTGGAGGACAGGGCGATGCACCTTGCGTCGCCGCCGCCGATCTGCTGCACGACCTCCATTACGACCTTCCGATCGGCAAGCGGCACTTCCACGGCGTGGTACAGCTCCGGGAGCTGCCCCGAGGGGAAGTGAACGTCCACCACCGGGCCGATCACACGTTTTACGATTGCTTTTTCCATGGGCTTTCCTCCACATTGAAATACAAATTCAAAGCCCTGCGCTTTGAATTTGAGAGGAAGAACAGCTCAGCCGGTCGATGAAGCTGCGCCTGCGCGGCTTCATGACCTGTCTGTGCTGTTCTGACGTAAGGCCTCCGCGCCGCCGGCGATCTCGGAGATCTCCGTGGTGATGGCGGCCTGGCGGGCGTGGTTGAGCTGCAGCGTGAGCTTTCCGATCAGTTCCTCGGTGTTGTCCGCCGCGGCGGTCATGGCGGTCATGCGGGCGGCGTGTTCGCCGGTGCGCGCCTCCAGCAGCGCCGCATGGACGCTGTTTAAGAGCGTCAGGTCAACGAGTGTTCGCAGAAGGCTGTCCCGATCCGGCTCGAAGATCATGCCGCGCGCGTCCGTCTCCGCTTCCGCTTCGGGGAGCAGGAGAGGGAGCAGGCTGCGGCTGCCGGGGTTTTGCTGTAGGACAGATTTGAACTGCTGGTACACCAGCACGATCTCGTCCGCCTCGCCGCTCGTGTACAGCTCTCGCAGGGCATCAGCGATCACCTGGGCTTCGCTGCTCTCCGGCGCATCGCTGAGCTCAAAGCTCGCGCGAATGGGGATGCCCGCGCCGGGGACCATGTCCTTGCCCCAGCGGCCGCAGACGATCAGGGATTTTTCCCGCGTCTCCGCTGCCGCAAGCTCCTCAAGGTAGCGCAGAAGCGCGCTGTTGTAGGTGCCGCAGAGGCCGCGATTGCCGACGATCAGCACATAGCAGACCTTCTCGTTCTGCCCGTGCGCCTGCAGTAGGGGAAGATCCGTTCCGCCGACGGCGACCTTTTGCAGCATACTCTGCGCCTGTGCGGCGAAGTCCTTCAGCGAGGAATAAGCGGTCTGTGTACGGCGAAGCTTCGCCGCCGCGACCATCTTCATGGATTTTGTGATCTGCCGGGTGTTTTCCACACTGCGGATGCGTGTGCGGATGGCGCGCAGATTCGCCATTTCATCACTCCTCAAAACTCAAAACTTATTGAAACTCCCCCGCGAACTCCTCGACCGCCTGGCGCAGGCACTTGATCTGACCCGCGTCGAGCTTTTTACCGCTGCGGATGATGTCGTCCATACGGGGAAGGCGCTCGTGCACGAAGGCGAGCAAGCCCTTTTCAAAGCGAGCAATGTCCTTGAGCGCCACCTTGTCGGCGTAACCCTCGTTGACCGCCCAGATGGAGATCACCTGGTCGCAGACGTCCATGGGACTGTACTGGGGCTGCTTCAAGAGCTCGGTCATGCGGTCGCCCCGGTGCAGCGTCGCGCGCGTGGTCTTATCGAGGTCGGAGCCAAACTGCGAGAAGGCAGCCAGCTCCCGGTACTGCGCCAGATCCATGCGCAGCCGCCCGGCTACCTGCTTCATCGCTGCAAGCTGCGCCGAGCTGCCCACGCGGCTGACCGAGAGGCCGACGTTTACCGCCGGGCGGACGCCCGCGTTAAAGAGATCGGTCTCAAGGAAAATCTGACCGTCGGTGATGGAGATGACGTTTGTGGGGATATAGGCCGAGATGTCGCCGGCCTGGGTCTCGATGATGGGCAGGGCGGTCATGCTGCCGCCGCCAGCCTCCGGGCTGAGGCGCGCCGCGCGCTCGAGGAGCCGGGAGTGCAGATAAAACACGTCGCCGGGGTAGGCTTCGCGTCCGGGCGGACGATGTAGCAGCAGGGAAATCTCACGGTAGGCGACGGCCTGTTTCGAGAGGTCGTCATACACGATCAGCACGTCCCTGCCCTGGTACATGAAGTATTCGCCCATCGCGGCGCCCGCGTAGGGCGCGATGTAGAGCATGGGCGCGGATTCCGAGGCGCTGGCGCAGACGACAATGGTGTAGTCCATCGCGCCGTGCTGCCGCAGTTTCTCCACCACGCCCGCCACGGTGGATTCCTTCTGCCCGATGGCGACGTAGATGCAGATCATGTCCTTGCCCTTCTGGTTGATGATGGTGTCGAGGGCAATGGCGGTTTTGCCGGTCTGGCGATCGCCGATGATGAGCTCGCGCTGACCGCGGCCGATGGGAACCAGCGCGTCAATGGCCTTGATGCCGGTCTGCATGGGCACTGAAACGCTCTTGCGCTCGATGACGCCGGGAGCGGGGCATTCGATGGGGCGGCTGTGGTGGCATTGCAGCTCACCCGCGCCGTCGAGGGGATTGCCCAGCGCGTCGACCACGCGGCCGATGAGCTTCGAGCCCACCGGAACCTCGATGATGCACCCGGTGCGGCGCACCCAGTGGCCTTCCTGCAGATTGTCGTAATTGCCGAGTAGCACGACGCCGACGTTGTCCGGCTCTAAGTCCATGACCATGCCGCGCAAATTCCCCTTCATCTCCAGCAGCTCGCCCGCCATCGCGTCGGACACGCCGGAGACGCGGCAAATACCGTCCGACACGCTGATGACGGTGCCGATCTGGTAGACCTCGGGGCTTTGATCGGCCTTTTGAAGCTGCTTTTTGAGCGACTCGATCAGCTCCTTGTCGGTGCTGTCGAAGCTCGCAAGCTGCCGCCGCGTGTGCTCCAGAAGGCCCGCGGCGCTGCCGTCGTACACGGTGTCGCCGAGCTGCAGCTTGACGCCGGCGATGAGCTCCGGGCGCACTTCGCGCTCGAGCAGGAGCTCCGGCTCCTCCCCGACGCGCTGCAGGGCCTTCTCCACCGCGGCGCAGAGCTGCGCGACCTGCTCGTCCGTGAGCGCCTCGCTGCTCGCGGCGCGCACGCGGAAGCTCCCCTTGCTGCGGATGCCGATGAGGTCGCCCGGCGTGATGTGAAGGCGCTCGGGCAGCTTTTCGAGAAAGCGCTCGGTCATGCGGGCGCGCGCCTCGGCGTTCTCGGGCCGCGCGATCTGCTCGGCCGCGGCGGCCGTGATCTCCTCGGCGGCCTTCTGGTTGACAAGCAGGCGCTGCCGGTGGGTCAGGCGGCGCAGGTCCTTATGCGCCTCGAGCGCGACCTGCTCCGCGTCGCGTTTCCCGTTTTCACCGGAAACGCGGCGAATATCGTCCGCGCTCTGGCGCGCCTGCCGCAGGATCTCCTCCCGCTCGGCCGCGCCCCTGGCGTTCTCCCCCTCGATGCCCTCGAGGAGCTGTTTTGCGTTTTCCCGGGATTCCGCGGACTGCCGCAGATCCCCGCTCACCTTTTCGCGATGGTCCTCAATGCCTTTCACGACGAGCTTGCGGCCCACAAAATACAGGCCGCCGCCGAGGATCGCGAAGTTGATCAGCGCGTAGATGATGTTCCATCCGCCCATGTCCGTTCATCCCTCCTTCCTGTTGCGCTCATTCCTCCGAATCGAGGATCCGGGCCGTGAGCAGCGCAGTCAGCTCGCCGCTCTTTTCCGCGAGCAGCGCCTCCTCCTGCGTGTTCGTCGCGTCAAGCTGCGCCTTGCCCTCGCGCAGCGCGTCCTTCGCGCGGCTCTTCGCCTCGCGCAGAGAATCGGCGCGAAGCTGCTCGCCCTCGCTCTCGGCCGCGGCGATCAGATGGGCAGCCTCCTCGCGGCTGGCCTCCTTCTCCTCGGCAAGGCGATCGCGGTTGGCCTGCACGGCCGCCTGCGCCTCCCGCTGCGCGGTCATGCCCGCGTCGATCTTCGCCTGCCGCTCGTCGAGCAGCCTGCCGACCGGGCCGAAGAGAAAGCGCTTGAGCACGAAGTAGAGCAGGAAGAAGTTGATGATCGTCCATATGAGCTCAGAGATATTGATGCTTAACATGGACCGTCTCCTCCCCTGTAAGCTGTTTTCAGATCTTGCCGACCAGCATGAAGGCGACGAGCATGCCGTAGATCGTCAGCGCCTCCATCAGCGCGAGGGAGAGGATCAGGGCGCTGCGGATGTCGCCGGCGGCCTCGGGCTGGCGGGCGATGGCCTCCATGGCCTGGGAAGCGGTCTTGCCCTGGGCGGTCGCGGTGGCGGCGGCGGTGACGCAGAGAACGAGAGCGGCGGCGATGGCGATAAGTCCGGATGTCATGGTTGTGTCCTCCTAAAAATTTTTTCTTTTCCAATTACGATAATTGCAAACAAGCAAGATTCTTGCCCCGAAGGGAATTGAAATCGTTTTTGAGGCAGCTTTGCCGCCTCAAAAACACCCTAAGGCGAGCTATGCGAGCCCTCGCTTCGACCAAGCTCGGCTTGTCCCCCGTAAGCCGAGCGCGATAAAAGCGAGTGTATCAATTGCGAAACGGGTTTCGCAATTGAGTTTATTCTTCTTCGATGGCTTCGGAGATGTAGATCGACAAAAGCATCGTGAACACGATGGCCTGCAGCGCGCAGAAGAGCAGGCTCAGCACCTGCATGATGAGCGGCGCGGCGATCGGGAAAAGCTCGTAGAGCTGCTCGGTCACCGTCTCCTCGCCGTACATGTTGCCGTAAAGACGCAGGGCCAGCGACAGGGGCCGGATGATCTGCTCGATGAGGTTCAGCGGCAGCATCAGGATGATGAGCAGGGCGGGCTTGATGCTCGCAAAGCTCTTGAGATAGGGGCCGAGACCGCGCTCCTTCACGCCGATGACGTGCGTCGTGAAGAAGGCGACGACGCCGAGCCCCGCCGTGACCGACAGGCAGGCCGTCGGCACCGCAAAGCCCGTGACATGCCCCGCGCCGGGGAGCAGCCCCGAGTAGTTGCAGACGATGATGAAGATGAAAAAGGTGCCGAGGATCGGGAGATATTTGCGCGCGTGCTCCATGCCGAGGATGTCGGCAAAGAAATTGCGCAGCCCGCCGACCGCGAGCTCCGCCCCCGTCTGCAGGGGGCCGGGGATCTCCTCCAGCTTGCGCGTGGCAAGCCAGGACAGGAGCGTGATCAGCGCGATGATCGCCCACATGGTCGTGACCGTGCCTGTCACCTCCAGCGGGCCGATGCGAAACAGCACATTCGACGCCTCTTCCATAGAATCACCTCTGTTTATTTCAGATAAATGTTATTATATCATAGACGCGGCGCGGATATGGTATAATTTGTCATGTTTTTCGGTTGCCGCGTCAGCGGCGAGAAAAACGACCCAAATCCTATAATAACGGCATTTGTGAAGGAAGTGTTTTCATGAACGGATTGAAGCCCGGGCGCTACCGCCACTTCAAGGGGAAGGAATACGAGCTGCTCTTCACCGCGCGGCACTCCGAGACGGAGGAAGAGATGGTGGTCTACCGCGCGCTCTACGGCGAGGGCGGGCTGTGGGTGCGCCCGGCCGCCATGTGGAACGAGGAGATCGAGCGGGACGGCAAGCGCGTGCGCCGCTTTACCTATATCGGGGAGGCATCATGAACGAACAGGAACGTCTGCAAAGCGCGGTCGAACGCGTTGTCGCATGGTACGCCTCCGCCCGGCGTGCACTGCCCTGGCGGGAGGAAGCGACGCCCTATCAGGTCTGGATCTCGGAGATCATGCTGCAGCAAACGCGCATCGAGGCCGTGATCCCCTATTACGAGCGCTTTTTGCGAGAACTGCCGGATCTCGCGTCCCTCGCGGCGGTGGATGAAAACCGGCTGCTGAAGCTCTGGGAGGGGCTGGGCTACTACAGCCGCGCCCGCAACCTCCGCAAGGCGGCGCGGCAGGTAATGGAACAGTACGGCGGCGAGCTGCCGCGCCGGGCGGAGGAACTCAAAAAGCTTGCCGGTATCGGGGACTACACCGCCGGCGCCATTGCCTCCATCGCCTATGGCGAGCCGGAGCCTGCCGTGGACGGAAACGTGCTGCGGGTGCTCTCGCGGCTTTTGGCCTTTGACGATGACATCATGGAGCAGCGCACCCGCCGCGAGGTGAGCGCGAAGCTCCGCGCGGTCTATCCCGGCGGGGAGGACGCGGGGCTTCTGACCGAGGGCATCATGGAGCTGGGGGAGATCGTCTGCATCCCAAACGGGGAGGCAAAGTGCGATCTCTGCCCGCTGGGAAACCTCTGCCTTGCGAGGGAAAGGGACGCTGTGGCGCACTATCCGGTCAAAGCGCCGCCAAGGGCGCGGAGAATCGAGGAGCGCACGGTGCTTTTGCTGCGCTGCGGCGAGTGCTGGGCGCTGCAAAAGCGGCCGGGCAAGGGGCTGCTTGCGGGGCTGTGGGAGTTTCCAAACGTCCCGGGCGCACTGACGGCGGAGGAAGCGGCGGCACACGTTCCCGGCGCTCTAAGCTGCACACCCTGCGGCGAGGCCGTACACATCTTCACGCATGTGGAGTGGCATATGCGCGGCTATGTGCTGGATCTTTCCTCGGAAAACCCGGATTTCACCTGGCTCTCCGCCGAGGAGATCCGCGCGCGGTATTCGATCCCGACGGCGTTTCGCTTTTATCAAAATTGGATAGAACTGGGGCTGTGAAAAAACTTCGTTTTTTCACAGCCCCAGTTTTCATTCAAATACCACCAGTGCGGACTGCTGGTATTCCTCGGGTACGGGCTCGTCTTTCGTTTCCTGCCCGCAGGCCGCCGTCAGCAGCATGAGCGCCGCCAGAATTCCGGCAAGAACGGATGTTTGGATGTGTTTCATGCAATATCTTCCTTTCGTTCCGACGGCGCTGTTTGTGTACAGTTACGTTACGTTGTTCGCGCCCTCGCGCAGCGCCGCGCCGTTCCAGCTCGCGAGGTCGCAGTTGAAGAGATAGATGCTGTCATAGCTGCAGTCATGGATCGAGCAGCCGGTGAAGGCAATGCTCTTGCAGTTGGAAAATTGCGCGCCCATGTTGGAGCACTCGAAAATCTCTGTGTCCTCCACGGTGACGCCTGCGCAGTTGTTTGCGAGGATGCCGTTGACGCCGCAGCCAAAGAGGCCGCAGCCGCGCACAGCGATCTCCCCGCAGTTGGTAAACTCCAGCACGTCGCCCGCGCAGGAGCCGGGGGCTTCCCGAAGATGCCCGGCGGTCAGCTCCTCCACAGAGATGTTCGAGCAGGAGTCGAAGTTCAGCACCTCGGCGTAGCGGGGCACGGCCTGCAGCGTGGTCAGAAGCTTGCCCCGGCCGATGATGTGGAAGTTCTCCACACCCGTGATGACCAGATTGGGACCGTCAAATTCGTCGCGCCAGTAGTAGAAGCTTCCGCCGTAGCCGCCGTAGTTGGCGGCCTTGGAGAAGTCCAGCAGCTCGCAATCGACATAGATCGTCGTGTCGCTCCCGATGGCGGCGAGAAAATCATCCACGTTATCCACATGGTAAACGTTTTCGCCGCGCTCGTTCATCTCGCCCTCGGGCTTTACCGCCTCGGGCTGGTGCGGGCCGTAGTAGGGCGTCATGTAGGGCTGCTGCTCCATCGTGTAGAGATCGCTCAGCTCCAGCGCCTTGCCGTCGCCGTCCACTACGGTTCCGGCGTTCACGCCGTCGTAGTTAAAGTACATGCCCGCGCCCTGCACGTCGTTGCGGGTAAAGCCGCAGTCGGCAATGATCGGGCTCTCTCCCGTGACATGAAACAGGCCGCCAAACGCCCAGAGATAGTGCGTGCCGTCCTCGCGGGTCTGCTCCTCGGCGGGAAGGGCGATGCTGTTGTCGTGTATGTTACAGCCGCGCATCTGCACCTCGAGCGAATTTGCACTGTGTAATAGAGTTTGCGCCTTATTTTCGTAAATGTCAACATTAAATATTGCAAAACCTGTTGTTGCCTGGGCGCTGAAGAGGTCAAAGGCCATGGTTTCGCCCTTCTGACCGCAATGGTAGACCGCGCCGCTGTACATCCGCAGGTCCCAGCAGCCCCGGGCGTAGAGCGCGCCCTCGCTGCAGTCGTAGATGTCCGTGAGCGAGACGGTGACGCCGCGGCAGTTTTCCGCCCGGACGCCCAGTGTGCCGCAGCCGTAAAGCCCGCAGGCATTCACGTTCATGCCCTCGCAGGAGTCAAATTGCAGCACGCCGCCGGTGCAGGTGCCGGTCGATTCGGTGTGCCCCGCCGTGAGGGAGAGGAGGTTTACGTTCGCGCACTGCTGGAAGGCGAGCACATTTGCGTAGCGCGGCTCGGTGACGATGCGGGTCGTCGCCCGGTCACGCCCGACGAGGTAGAGATTCTGCACCCCGGAGATCACAAGCTGCTTGCCGTCGCCCACGTCCTCCCAGCGGACGCTTTCGTTGCCGGTCTCCACGCCGTAGCTTTTGGCCTGGGCGAGATTATATTCGCCCTCGGCAAGCTGGAGGACGCGATCATTGCCGATGGCGGCGATGAGCTCGTCCACCGTGCGCACGGTGATGTGCTCTTCGGGGATGTTTGCGCCGGACAGCTCAGTGAAGTCGTTTTCGTTCGGCATCGGCGTGGGGGCAATGTCGATGGGATTTGCCGTCACGACGACGCTGGGCTTGTCCTCGGTGGTGACAGTGTTCATTAAATGGGGGCCGAAAGCCGCGCCGCAGCCGGACAGCAGCAGGATCGCGGCCAATGCCAGGGCGATACCCGCCCGGCCTCTGTTTTTGTATTTCATAATTTGCAGTAACCTTTCTTTCAGGTTCCGCTTCTCGGTTGCAAAGCTCATGGCGACCACGCTTCCGGGAAGCGGACGGTCGGCGGCGAGCGTCAAAAGCAGCTCGCCGTAAAGTTGTTTTTCGTCCCGCCCCATGCGCCGCAGCAGCCGCTCGTCACAGCTCAGTTCGCAGGCACGGTCGATCTCCCGGCGAAAAAGCGCCAGGAAGGGGTTAAACCAGTGCACACAGCTCACCAGCACCGCAAACCACTTGTAGGCCAGATCGCCCCGGCGGTAGTGCGTCAGCTCATGGCGCAGGATGCCGCGCAGCATATTTTCGTCATACACGCGATCCGGCAGCACGATGACCGGGCGCAGAAGCCCCAGGAGCATCGGCGTGCGCACTGCGCGGCTTCGCGCGAGCGCGGGCCAGGGGGAGGCGTTCAGGGCTTCGAGCGCAAGGCGGTCGATCTCCCGCGCGGGGAGAAAGCTCTTTGCGAGCGTGCGGCGAAAGCGCGCATAGCCCAGCGTGTACCGCAGGAGGCTGAACATCAGCCCCACGAGGTATACGCCGCCCCAGAAGCCCCAGCTTGCGAACACGGGGCGCAGATCGTTCCAAAGCGCGGAGAGGGAGAAGCCGGGCTTTTGCGCCTGCGGAGCGGGCGCGGTCTCGGGCGTGTCATCGTTCAGGGTAAAGCTCTGCGCGCTGTCCGGGTTGTAGACGCGCGGGGAAAAGGCGCTCTCCTGCGCGGAGGGGGCGCTAACGGTGACGGAAGGCGCGGGAGCGCTCGCGGCTTGCGTATTTTCCGCCGTGGGCAGCAGTCCCGGCAGCGGCAGCACAAAGCGCAGCAGCACCAGCAGCCAGGCGTAATAGGCAAAGCTTGCCGGGAGCCGGGCTTTCAGCAGTCTTTGCAGCAGCATCAGCACCGCCGCCAGCATACAGCCGCCGAGCGACAGGCTCAGCAGCATGCGAAGCAGTTCCTCCATGGCTCAGTCCTCCACCTTGAACATCCGGCGCAGCTCGTCAATATCCTCGGCGCTCAGACCCTCGGACTTGACGAGTGTCGCGACCAGACTGCGGGCGCTGCCCTTGAAGAGCCGGTCGACCAGATCCCGGGTCGCCCAGTCGCTGTACTCTTCGCGGCCGATCAGGGGACGGTAGTAAAAAACCTTGCGTTTTTCCTGCGCCAGCGCGCCTTTGGCCACGAGGCGGCTCACCAGGGTCTTCACGGTGGTGGCCTCCCAGCCGCGGCGCTGCTGCAGGACGGTGCGCAGCTCCGTGATCGGCAGGGCGTCCCCCGCCTCCCACAAAAGCTTCATAACCTCCAGCTCGGAGTCGGAAATTTTCTCGGGTAAAATAGACATGGTGTTTTCTCCTTTTGTAAACGGTGATCGGGCGTTTACGGCAGACTACATATGTAACCTGATTGCACCATAGCATAAGAGACTACAGATGTCAACCCAAAGAAAGGAAAATTAAGAATTTTGTGGAAATCTTAAGAATTTCCATTGTTGCCCGGGGAAGGGAACAAGGCTGCAAAAACCGTTGCGCCCAGCATTTGCATCTGATATAATATGAAAAAAACAAGGCAGGTGGATGGCGTGGCGCTGGACAAGGAATATTTTGATGCGATCGACCTTGAAGTGGTCAAGAAAAAGTACTATAACGCCAAGAAGGTGGAGGCTGTTTTTCGCGACATTCAGCGGCAGGCGGCGGCACTGGAGGCGGATAACGAGCGGATGCGCGCCGCGATCTCCGCGCTGGCTGACCGGCGCGTGGAGCTGGGGGACGCCGTGATCTCCGGACAGGGGGTCTATCGCGGGATCGTTGAAAAGGCGAACGCGCGCGCACAGGAGATCGTGGGCGAGGCGGAACGACGCGCTGCCGAGATCGAAAAAAGGTCGCAGCAGCGGCAGGAGGAGCTTGTCCACCGCACGGAGCGCCTGTTTAACGCCATGAAGCGGCAGTACCAGTCCGCGATCGACGCCATCAACGGCGAGTGGCAGCGCTATCTCTGCTCGCTTGATTCAGAGGAGGCGGAGACGCCGGAGGCAGCGGACACGTCAGAGGCGCCGGACGATCTCTCCGACAAGGTGGACGCCATCGCCCGGCAGATTTTTGCCATAGAGGAGGGCGAGGAAGCGCCCTGGCTGGCAAACGACGAGGATTGAAGCTCTCAGCATATTACAATGGGGCTGTGAAAAAAGCCAAAATTCCCACTGTCTCCCGTAGGGGCGGTTATTAACCGCTCGCGCGGTGTAGCCCGATATATAGGAGAAAAGCACGGCGAAGTCGTAATAAACTACGAATTCGCCGTGCTTTCTTTGTAAAAAAGCTGTGTTATGCTGCCGGGCGGCTGATAGCGACGCAAAGCTAGTCCTTTAGGGCCGCCCCTACGAGTTCAGGGACTTTTTTCACATTCCCATTTTTCTCCACCCTCAATATACAGATCCTCACACTCGCATTGTGCACGTTTCAAAAGCGTTGCTGCCTCGTCGAGCTGGGAATTCTCCAAAAGCCGAATCACATCGGTAACACGGTTAAACAGGTGAAGATACATTTTTTTGTAAAGCGATAAATCTTCCATATGGAAATCCTCCTTTAACTTCATCTTTAGAAGTATGATACAAAATTTTATGAGTAAAATCAAGCTTGTATTTCATCTTTAGAAGGAAGATTGGCCGTGAAGATTTATTGGCACGGGGATTCAAAAAATATAATCGGCGAGCGGATTCGAGCACTCCGGACAGAACGAGGGTGGACGCAAAAGCATCTGGCGGAGCTGCTGCAGCTCGCCGGGTATGATTTTACGGATTTAACAGTTCTGCGCATTGAAAACGGAACGCGCTTTGTCCCGGACTATGAGGTAAAGGCGCTTGCGGAGGTTTTTGGCGTGCAGTATGAAACGCTTCTTGATTGATTACAGCCCGGCGGCTATGCCGCTGGGCTGTGTAATTTTTCGTGTATATATCAGTAAGAAGCGCTTGTGCTTCCCGGCATTTTGCAGTATAATGACCCTCGCTTGAGCGAGCCGATTGATTTTCGGCATGAGGCCGCAAGCTGATTTTACCACAGGAGTACCGGCGCGAACACAAAATGGATTCGGCGTCTGTACGACGCGGGGATACGGCTGGAGATTCGAGTGGATAGGCTGATCGAACGGGTTATCAGCAAGCGCTTTCTCCGGCTGTTTCTCCGCGCGGCATAAAGGATAGGAGGTTTGAAACAATGGACGAACAAAAAATGACTGAACAAAGCGTTTCGGAGGCGGAAAAGCCCCGCAAGCCAATCCGGCACATGATCTGGGTCGTGGCGCTGATTGCGCTGGCGCTTATGATCGTCGGAGAACTGCTGGGTGGTTTCATCACTGGCTTCCTCACGGCACTTTTGAACATACAAAGCGGCGAGATGCTGTTTCTTTTTATGTATTTCACCTTTATCGGCATCGACCTGATCGTGCTGCTCTATACCGGACTTTTTGAGAAGCCGGTGTTCCGCTCCTTTGGCTATCGCACGCCGGGCGGCGAGGGTAACACTTGGAAAAACTTTGGCATCGGCCTTCTGGTCGGCTTCGGCATGAACGCGCTGTGTATCCTGCTCGCCTGGCTGCACGGAGATATTCACTTTTCCGTCGGCGCGTTCCGGCTGCCCTACCTGCTGCTCGCGCTGGTGTTCGTGTGCATCCAGTCCGGCGCGGAAGAACTGCTCTGCCGCGGCTATATGATGGGCGCGCTGCGTGACCGCTACAATGTCTGGATCGCAGCCGCGTTCAACGCGCTCTTCTTCGGCGCGCTGCATCTCGGAAACAACGGCGTCACGGCGCTCGGCATCGTAAGCGTGGTGGCTGTGGGCTTTGCACTGAGCGTCGCCATGATTTCGCTCGACAGCTTGTGGTTCTGCATTGCCGTACATACCGCGTGGAATTTCTCGCAAAGCATCTTCTTCGGTTTGCCCAACTCCGGCATCGTCTCCGAGGGCACTTTCCTGCATCTGGAGGCTGCCAAAAACAGCTTCTTCTATGACACCGGCTTCGGTGTTGAGTCCTCCTGCCCTGCCGTTATCGCCATGCTGGTGTTGACAGCGGTGCTCTTTTGGATCGGAAAGAAAAAGAAAGCTGATAAATAGATTGATTACAGCCCAGCGACAAGGCCGCTGGGCTGTTTTTTTGCTATTTTTTCTTCTTTCCAAAGATACCGGAGGATTTGCTGCCGCTGTCGTATTCGCCCATGGAGGCCGCGAACTGGCGCAGCAGCTCCTTCTGCGAGCTGGTGAGGTTCTTCGGGATGCCCACCTTGACGGACACAAACTGGTCGCCGCGTCCGCCGCCGCGCAGGAAGGGGATGCCCTTGCCGCGCAGGCGGAACACCGCGCCGGGCTGTGTGCCCTCGGGTATGTTGAGCTTGACCTTGCCGTCGAGCGTGGGCACCTCGATTTCCGCGCCGAGGGTGGCCTGGGCATAGGAAAGCTCCTGCTCCATGACGACGGAGCTGCCGTCGCGCTCAAAGATCGGGTGCGGCCGCACGATCACGTTGATGAGCAGATCGCCGGCGGGGCCGCCGTTTGCGCCCGCATTGCCGTAGCCCTGGCGGGAGATGGTCTGGCCGTCGTCGATGCCGGCAGGGATCTTCACGGTCATCTTGTGCTGGCGGCGGATGCTGCCCATACCGCGGCAGGTCTTGCAGGGCTGATGGATGATCTTGCCCGTGCCGCGGCACTTGGAGCAGGGGGCGGTGGACTGCATCGCGCCGAAGGGGGTGCGCTGGGTGGTGCGCACGGTGCCGCTGCCCTTGCAGTCGGGGCAGATCTCGGGCGTTGTGCCGGGGGCGCAGCCATTGCCCTTGCAGTCGGGGCACTGCTCCACGCGCGGGGCGGTGACCTCCTTTTCACAGCCGAAGGCCGCCTCCTCAAAGGAGATGTTCACGCTCACGCGCACGCTCTCGCCCCTGCGGGGGGCGTTGGAGTTGCGGGTCTGAGCGCCGAAGCCGCCGAAAATGTCCCCGAAAATATCGCCCAGATCCCCGAAGCCGCCGAAGCCGTCAAAGCCGCCGAAGCCGCCCGCGCCGTAGCCGGCGTTGGGGTCGAAGGCCGCGTGACCGAACTGGTCATACTTCTTGCGCTTTTCCTCGTCGGAGAGCACCTCGTAGGCCTCGTTTGCCTCCTTGAAGCGCTCCTCGCACGCCTTGTCGCCGGGGTGCAGGTCGGGGTGGTTCGCCTTGGTGATCTTGCGGAAGGCCTTTTTGATCTCGTCCTGTGTGGCGTTCTTCTCTACGCCGAGCACCTCATAGTAATCGCGTTTTTCTGCCATATTTTTCTCCTACGCGCCAATGCGCTGAGGGGATTCCTCAGCGCAAAGGCAGGGTTATTTATGAGAGAGGATAAGAAAGAATCACTTCTTGTCGTCGTCCACGACGGTGTAGTCGGCGTCGTAGTAATCCTGCCCGTTCGGGGCCTGACCGCCGTAGTTCTGCGCCTGGCTGGGATCAAAGCCCTGGCCCTGGGGATTGGCCTGCTGGTAGAGCTTCTCACTGAGCTTGTAGAAGGCCTGAGTCAGCTCCTCGGTGGCGGACTTGATGGCGGCGGTGTCGGTGCCGGTGAGCGCCTGCTTGAGGGCGTTGAGCTTCTGCTCAACCTCCGCCTTCTCGGCGGCGTCGAGCTTGTCGCCCAGCTCCTGCATGGTCTTCTCGGTCTGGTAGACCATCTGATCGCCCTGGTTGCGCACGTCGACTTCTTCCTTGCGCTTGGCGTCTTCGGCGGCGTACATCTCGGCTTCCTTGACGGCCTTGTCGATGTCCTCCTTGGACATGTTGGAGGAGGCGGTGATGGTGATGTGCTGCTCCTTGCCGGTGCCGAGATCCTTCGCGGAGACGTTCACGATGCCGTTTGCGTCGATGTCGAAGGTGACCTCGATCTGAGGCACGCCACGGCGCGCCGGGGCGATGCCGTCCAGGTGGAAGCGGCCGAGGCTCTTGTTGTAGGCTGCCATCTCGCGCTCGCCCTGCAGGACGTTGACCTCAACGGAGGTCTGGTTGTC
>CACZXQ010000014.1 GCA_902785115.1 Oscillospiraceae bacterium
AGAGCGTAAAGCGATAATGGATCCGCAAGCCCGGAAGCGCCTCCTGCAGCGCGGCGATATCCTCCCAGGAAAACGGGACGTCTCCCTGCGGTCGATCGCTGTCTCTGCCGAGCGAGATGCTGCGCAGCGCCGTCATCTTTTGCAGCAGCGGAATGCAGTCACGCAAAGAATCCGAGGGCATTGAGGAGAGATTTGCCGTCTTGTCTCCCCCGCTGTAGACGCTCCCGTCCGGGAAAAAGAGGCGCTCCGCTCCCTCTGCCGACGCCTCAGCCCAAGGGGCGATCGAAAACAGGCACACAAGCAGACAGACGAAAAAAACAAAGCGCAAAATCCAGCCTTCCCGCGGCGACCGGAAAGGGAAACCGGCGAAAACCAAACGCAACACGACCCCTGCTTTCATTCCATACTTGTACTATTTTATTAAGATATCACCACCGTCTTGCACAAGTCAAGTCCCCGCGCGTTCTTTTTGCCGCGGTCGATCACAATCGGCTTGTGCCGGGCGCGCTTTGGTGCTATGATAGCAGCGCCATCAATTTTTTGGAGTTTGCCGGAATGAACGTTTTCTTTCGACACAGCCTTATGCTGCTTCTGCTGACAGCGGCGCTGCTGAGCCTCGCCGTCCGCGGTCAGAGCGCTTTCGCGGCGGAACCGGTCGGGGAGCTTTCTCTCAGCGGCTTCCGCCTTGACGCCGACGCGCAGGCGCTTGACCTTTCGCAGCTCGATCCGGCCGAGGTCAAAGCCGCCATCGCCGCCTGCTCGCCGCTTACAAACGTCAAAACTGTCGAGCTGATGGACGAGCAGGGCGAGAGCGCCTTTACGGCGGAGGATGTGCGGGCGCTGAAGGCCGCGCTGCCCGACGCCGCGATCCACTATGTGTTTGAGCTCTTCGGTCAGCGCGTAAGCACGCTGGATGAAAACGTGGTCTTTGACAATATCCGGCTCGAAGAGGCGGACGAAGCCGCGCTTTCCGATGCGCTGGAAGTGCTGAAGTGCACGCGCTTCGTACTGGACAAGACCGTCGGCGGCATGCGCGATGAAACGCTCGCCCGGCTGCGGGACGATTACCCGGAGCGCGGCCTCGTCTGGCGTGTATACTTTGCAGGGCAGACGGAAGAGACCCGCAGCTATTACAGCGCACTGACCGACGAAGAGATCCTGCGCCTGACCTGGCTTTTCGATAACAGAAATGTGGAGCCGCTGAAATACTTTACCAACGCCGTATATCTGGACATCGGGCATAACGGGGCGCTGTCGGATCTCAGCTTCGCAGCCTGTATGCCCCGGCTCGAATGTCTGATCGCTTCCGGCTCGCTTGTGGCGGACATTTTCGCGCTTGCCAACTGCCCCGATCTCACCTGGGCGGAGTTCTGCTTCTGCGGCTGCCTGGAGGATCTCAGCCCGCTCGCGGGGCTTGAGAAGCTCAAATATCTGAACATATCCTACTGCAATGTTAAGGATATCCGCGCTCTGGAAAAACTCCCGCTCGAGCGGCTTGTGGCCTTCTTCTGTCCCATCCCGCCGGAGCAGCAGGAGCAGTTCCTCGCCCGCCATCCCGACTGTCTCGCGGGCTTTGTGGGAGATCAGCCTTACGGCTACCCTTGGCGCTACAACGCCGAGGCCGCCGTGGCAAGCGATTTCTTTCCTTACTACAGCCGCATGCGCGAGCTCTTCCTCTACGACGACCCCAACTACTTCGGCAACAACCGCTACAGTCCTTATGGGCCGGGTTACCTTTCGCTTCGGCCGTACAATCTGGTGTTCGGGGAAGACGGAACGGGACAAGGCCCCATCCCCTATCAGCGCTTCGTGCAGGAGGGTACGCCCTGGCCGGCGCCCTGACGGCCCCGTTTTCGGCAAACTGAACAGATTCCCGCAAAAAAGCTCCCCTTTTGGGGGGCTTTTTTCTCTGAGATGCGTTCTTGTGATTTTCGTTTTTGCGTGGTAAAATATTGACAATCGCGCAAACGATCCAATCGTGATACCGAAAGGTGGTTCAATATGTTTATCGATTCCTTTTTCAATCGCTTTACCCTGCCCGAGGATCTGAAGGCCGCCGTGTCCAAGGCCAAGTGGCGCTGCTACCCGGAGACCAAGGATCAGCTACTCGAGCTGTGCTACGGACCCACGCACTCCTCCCGCTATGACGTGACCTACACCATCCCCGGCCGCGGCGTGTTCAAAGAGGCCGAGGTCGTCCGCTGCAAGAACGGCCCCGTGGTCAACTTCATGGAGGACTATATGCGCCGCCGCGATCCCGACTGCATGCGCATCGGAGACGAGCTGCCCACCGACAAGCCCCGCTTCAAGGATGTCTACGGCTACGACTTTGAAAAGCTCCGCGCGGAGACCATGCAGTGGTTCGAGGGTCAGGGCATCATCCTGCTCCCCTTCCACGCCGGCGGCCGCTACTACGGCTACGACGCGCTGATGGTCTGCCCGACGAACGCGGCCTTCTTCGCGCTGTCGCTTGCCAACATGCAGGGCTTTGTCAGCATCCACGACATCGAGGCCGGCTTCACCCCCCGCGCCATCATCTATGTCGCGCCTCCCTTCCGTCTGACCCACTTTGACGGCAAGCAGGTCGTTGTGCATCAGCGCAGCGAGAACCTGCACGAGGTCTTTGCCTACAACCTCTATCCCGGCCCCTCCGCCAAGAAGGGCGTGTTCTCCATGCTGCTGGACATCGGCGAGCATGAGGGCTGGGTCACGAACCACGCCTCCGCCGCGATGCTGGAGACCCCGTATGAAAACGAGGTCGTCTTCATGCACGAGGGCGCTTCCGGCGGCGGCAAGAGCGAGATGCTCGAAGAGGTGCACAAGAGCGAGAACGGCCAGGTCCTGCTCGGCACCCATCTGGTCAGCGGCGAGGATTATTACCTCACCTTGAACGAGACCTGCAAGATCCACCCCATCGCCGACGACATGGTCATGGCGCACAAGGATCTGCAGAACGGCTCCGGTCACCTTGTCATCGCCGACGCGGAGGACGGCTGGTTTTTGCGCATGGACGGCGACCAGTACTACGGCAACGTCCCCATGTACGAGCGCATCAGCATCCACCCCTCCGAGCCGCTGGAGTTCTTCAACATGGACGGCACCCCCGGCGCCACCTGCCTCATTTGGGAGCATGTGATCGAGTCCACCGGCAAGCCCTGCTCCAACCCGCGCGTCATCATCCCGCGCGCCATGATCGACAACATCGTCCCCGGCGACCAGCCGCAGGAGGTCAATGTGCGCTCCTTCGGCGTGCGCATGCCGCCCAGCACCGTCATGGAGCCGAACTACGGCGTCATGGGCATGGTGCAGTTTGTGCCCGCCTCCATCGCCTGGCTGTGGCGTCTGGTGTCCCCGCGCGGCTTTAAGAACCCCTCCATCGCCGACAGCAATGCCGGTTCCGGCCTGAAGGCCGAGGGCGTTGGCTCCTACTGGCCGTTCTGCACCGGCAAGAAGGTCACGCAGGCCAATCTCCTGCTGCGTCAGATGCTCGACACCCCGAACACGCTGAACATCCTGATCCCCAACCAGCACATCGGCGCCTACCGCATCGGCTTCATGGGCGAGTGGATCACCCGCGAGTACCTGGCCCGCCGCAACGGCACAGTGCGTCTCAAGCACCTGGTGCCCGCCCGCTGCCCGCTCTTCGGCTACTCGCTGGACGAGATGAAGATCGACGGCCAGTATGTCCGCCGTACCTTCCTGCGTCCCGAGTACCAGTCCAAGCTGGGCTTCGAGGGCTATGACGCCGGCGCGAAGATCCTCACCGACTTCATGAAGGAGCAGGTCTCGCAGTTTCTCACCGATGAGCTTGACCCCATCGGCCGCCAGATCATTGAGCTCTGCCTCAACGACGCGCCGCTGGAGGAGTACCTCAAGATCACCCCGCTGAATCTGAAATAAGATATTCTCCCACAAACACGGCGAATCTTCGGATTCGCCGTGTTTTTTTCTGTACAAGCGGGGAAAAACAGTGTATAATGCTTTTCGCATTCTTTTGATACAGAGGAAGACAATATGCTGGAACTGAGAAATCTGTCCTTTTCCGTGGAAGAGGACGGGGTGAAAAAGGAAATTCTGCACGATCTGAACCTTTGCGTGGAGGATCGGAAATTCATCGTCCTCACCGGCCCGAACGGCAGCGGCAAGTCCCCGCTGGCGCGGCTGATCGCGGGCATTGAGAAGCCCACGGCGGGTCAGATCCTGCTCGACGGCGAGGACATTACGGATAAGAGCATCACCGAACGGGCAAAGCTCGGCATCGGCTACGCCTTTCAGCAGCCTGTGCGCTTCAAGGGCATCCGGGTGCTGACGCTGCTGCGTCTGGCCGCCGGGAAGAATCTGAGCGTGTCGGAAGCCTGCAATTACCTCTCCGAGGTGGGGCTTTGCGCGCGCGACTATATCCAGCGCGAGGTGAACGCCTCCCTCTCCGGCGGCGAGCTCAAGCGCATCGAGATCGCCACGGTACTCGCCCGCAAGGCGCGCTTCACGGTCTTTGACGAGCCGGAGGCCGGCATCGACCTCTGGAGCTTCCAGAACCTGATCCGCATCTTTGCGTCCATGCGGGATAACATTCAGGACAGCTCCATGATCATCATCTCCCATCAGGAGCGCATCCTGAGCATCGCCGACGAGATCGCCGTGGTCTCCGACGGGCGCATCGAGCGGCAAGGGAGCCGCGACGAGATCTATCCCACGCTGGTGGGCACCACCGCGGCGCAGACGGCCTGCAGCCGCTTGAAGTAAGGAGGCGCACAGATATGGTACAGCTTGACGCGATTCAAAAGCGCCTCATCTCCGAGATCGCCGATCTGCACGGCGTTCCCGAGGGCGCGTACAACTTCCGCGCAAACGGCGGTCTTGCCGGGCGCAACAGCACCGCGAATATCGACATTACGAGCAAGGAAAACGGCAGCGGCATCGACATCCGCATCAAGCCCGGCACCGTGAACGAGAGCGTGCACATCCCGGTGGTGCTCTCCCAGACGGGGCTCAAGGAGGTCGTGTACAACGATTTCTATGTGGGCGAGGGCAGCGACGTGATCATCGTCGCGGGCTGCGGCATCGACAACTGCGGCGGGCAGGACTCCGAGCATGACGGTGTGCACCGCTTTTTCCTTGAGAAGAACGCAAAGGTCAAATATGTAGAGAAGCACTACGGCTCCGGCGACGGCACGGGCAAGCGCATCTTAAACCCCGTCACCGAGGTGCACATGGACGAGGGCAGCACCATGGAGATGGAAATGGTGCAGATCAAGGGTGTGGATTCCACCGAGCGCACAACGCTCGCAGAGCTCAAGGCGAACGCGAAGCTCATCGTGCGCGAGCGTCTCATGACCCACGGGGAGCAGCGGGCGCTGAGCGTTTACAAGGTGGAGCTCAACGGCGAAGGCGCGAGCGCGGACGTGGTCTCCCGCTCCATCGCGCGGGACAAGTCCTATCAGAAGCTCGACGCCTGCATCGTCGGCAACGCCCCCTGCAAGGGGCACACCGAGTGCGACTCCATCATCATGGACGAGGGCACGATCCTGGCCGTCCCCTCGCTCGAGGCGCATCATGTGGACGCCTCTCTCGTGCATGAGGCCGCCATCGGCAAGATCGCGGGCGAGCAGCTTATCAAGCTCATGACCCTCGGCCTCACCGAGCAGCAGGCGGAGGAAGAGATCATCAACGGCTTCTTGGCGTGATACGATCGGGGCTGTGAAAAACGAAGTTTTTCACAGCCCCATTTCACTTTTCTCTTGTGCGCTTCATAAAATGGTGGTATGCTATCGCAAGTAGTTTTTTGATTCTGAAAAGAGGCGTTCCCTTTGAAAATTGTGGTTTTGGGCGGCGGCATCAGCACGGAGCGGCATGTGTCCCTCGTGTCCGCCACCTCGGTATGCAAGGCGCTGCGTTCGCTGGGGCATCGGGCGATCTTTGTCGATCTCTTTTTGGGGCTGGAGGATTTTGACGCCCCGCTGGAGACAGCCTTTGACGCGCCGGACGGCTTCTGCGGCGAGGCCGCCATCGAGCATGAGGCGCCCGATCTCGCCGCCGTGATCGCGTCGCGCCGGGATCAAAGCCCCAGCCGCATCGGCAAAAACGTATTGGAAATCTGCAGGCTGGCAGATTGCGTCTTTCTCGGTCTGCACGGCGCGGACGGTGAGGACGGCAAAATTCAGGCCGCGCTTGAGTTGCTCGGCGTCCCCTATACCGGCTCCGGCCCGCTCGGGAGCGCCATGGCCATGGACAAAGCGGTTGCCAAGCGTATCGTCGCCTCCGCCGGGGTGCGCACCCCGGCCTGGCAGGAGCTTACTTACACCGAGGCCGACATTCCCACCCTCGCCGGGACGCTGCCCGTTCCCTGCGCGGTAAAGGTGGTGGGCGGCGGCTCGTCCATCGGCGTGGCGCTGCCCGATACGCGCGAGGAGCTGCGGCAGGCGCTGCACGACATTCTCCCTTACGGAAACCGCGTGGTCGTGGAGCAGAAGATCGTCGGGCGTGAGCTCACGGTTCCCGTCTTCGACGATCGCGCGCTCTGCCCCATCGAGATCGTCCCGCCCGAGAGCGGCCGCTTTGACTACATCTCCAAGTACCAGTCCGGCAGCGAGGGCGCGTCCGAGCTCTGCCCCGCCCCGATCGACGAGGCCGCGGCACGGCGCGTGTGCGAAGCCGCGCTGAAGGCCCACCGCGCGCTGGGGCTGAAGGTCTACTCCCGTTCGGACTTCATCATGGACGGGGACGGCCTTGTCTGGTATCTTGAGACCAACACGCTCCCCGGCATGACGCCCGCAAGCCTCATTCCCAAGGCCGCGGCGGTGGAGGGCATGAGCTACGCGCAGCTCTGTGAGCAGATCGTGCTGCTGTCGCTGCGGAAAGGCACGAATTAACAAATTCTTGATATATTGCTCCGAAGTTATGATAAAATTACAAATTAGAAAATAACTTCCGTATCAAGGTGATTCACGCATGAAAGAACAATTTGAACGCTTCATGGCTCGCTCCCGCCAGCGCATGGCGGGCTTCATGGCAGGGCGCAACGGCAACGACCAGTTCAACCTTTTCCTGCTGATCGTGGACGTGGCGCTGCTGCTTCTCGCGACGTTTTTTCCCCGCAGTCTGGGCAGAGTTTTTTATCCCCTGCTGCTGGTGCTGCTGGGCTATATCTATTTCCGCATGCTCTCCCGCAACGTCTACAAGCGCCGCACGGAGAATGAGGCGTATCTTCGTCTCTACGGCAAGGTGAGCGCAAAGCTGCGCCTGCTCAAAGAGCGCTGGGTGCAGCGCCGGGACTACAAGTTCTTCCGTTGTCCCTCCTGCAAATCCGTGATGCGCGTTCCCCGCGGGCGGGGCAAGATCCGCATCGTATGCCGCAAGTGCGGCACCTCCTTTGAGGGGAAATCCTGATGTTCGGGTATCTTGTCGCGGACACGGGCAAGCTCACAGAGGAGGAGTTTGCGCGCTATCGCGCCTGCTACTGCGGGCTCTGCCGCTCGATCCGCGAGCGGCACGGGCAGAACGCCGGACTTGCGCTGACTTACGACATGGCCTTTCTCGTGCTGCTGCTCTCCTCGCTCTACGAGCCGGAGGAGACGGCGGGCGAAGGCACCTGCATGCCCCACCCCGTCAAGGCGCGGGCGTATTGGCAGAACGAGGCAACAGCTTACGCGGCCGACCTGAACACCGCCCTGGCCTACCTCAAATGCCTGGACGACTGGGAGGACGACGGAAACCTCGGCGCACTCGCGGAGGCCAGGCTTTTGAAGCAGAGCTTTCACCGCACGGAGGAACTCTGGCCGCGGCAGTGCGCGGCGATCCGGGCGGGGCTTGACAAGCTCCATGCGCTGGAGAAAAACCGCATCGAGGACGCGGACGCCGCGGCGGACAGCTTCGGTGAGCTGATGGCGGAGCTGATGGTCTGGCGTGAGGATCGCTGGAGCGAGGATCTGCGCGCCGTCGGGCGGAGTCTCGGCCGCTTTCTGTATGTGATGGACGCGGTGATGGATCTGGACGAGGACGCCCGCCGCAACCGCTATAATCCCTTCCGGCGCTGGTACGGACTTGAACGCAACGAGCAGCGCTTTCGGGACATTCTGGAGATGATTCTGGGCGAGTGTCTGCGTTCTTTTAACCGGCTCCCGCTGGTGCAGGACGTTTCTATTCTGAAAAACATTCTCTGCGCCGGGCTCTGGCAGCAGTTTGATCAAAAATACATGAGGAAGAAGAGAGGAAATCCCGATGGTGCAGGACCCGTATAAAGTCCTCGGCGTATCGCCCGACGCCTCCGACGAGGAGATCAAGAAAGCGTACCGGGATCTCACGAAAAAATATCACCCCGACTTAAACCCCGGGGATCAAAAGGCGGCGGAGAAGATGAACGACATCAACGCCGCTTACGACGCCATCAAAAACGGCACCGCCCAGCAGAGCTACGGCGCCGGCGGCAGCGCCTATCAGCAGGACCCCTACGGCTGGCAGAACGTCTACGGTTGGTACAATGCCCAGCAGCGCCAGCAGCAGACCGAGCGCAGCGAATACACCGCCGCGCGCAGCTTCATCCGCAACGGCCTGTACCGCGAGGCGCTCAACGCCCTCTCCGGCGTCCCCGCCACCGAGCGTGACGGACGCTGGTACTATCTCTGCGCCGTGGCGAATATGTATCTCGGCAACAAGATCGCCGCGCTTGAGCAGGCCAAGCAGGCCGCCGCCATCGACCCTGGCAACGAGGAATATCAGCGCCTGGTGATGCAGCTGCAGCAGGGCGGAGACTTCTACCGCGCGACGCAGCAGGAGTATACCGGCGGGCTCAATATGAGCAGACTCTGCATGACCATGTGCCTTGCCAACATGTGCTTCGGCCCTCTGTGCGGGTATCGCTTCATCTGCTGCTAAGTCACCGAAAACCCGCTCCGCTGGGCTTTTCGGTGAGATTACTCGCGCTTATCGCACGCGGCGCACGGAAGACGCGCCTCGTTTGGTCGGCGCGAGCGCTCGCACAGCTCGCTTTATGTGTTTTTGCCGAGGCAAAGCCCCGTCAAAAACGAATTTGAAAAATGGATCGCCACATCCGCTGCTGCGATGTGGCGATCCATTCTCATTCTTTGAAAATATCCTCCACCGTCTTGTCGGTGAAGGCCGTCAATGCGCTAAAGTCCACATAAGGCTTGTAGACGGCCTCCAGCTCGTCGTGCAGCGCCTTGGCCTCCTTGAGCTTCTCGTATGCCTCGGCATAGAGCGCCTTATACGCCGCCGAAATGCGCCGGATCTCCTCCCGATCCTTCTCCGCCATGGGCAGGCGCACAAAGCTTCCAAGGTTTACATAATCCGAGTCCGCACCGAAGTGCCGCGGCTCCACCACATGGGGCGCGGTGCCGTCCACCCAGGCCGCGTGCAGCGCCGGGATGTACACCCCGTCCAGCGAGTCCGGGTCGCCGGAGCAGAGGACATAGTGCACCTCCATCCCCCGCGCCTCAGCGGCCTCGGCGATTTTGCGCATGAAGCCGGATTTGCCGGTGCCGGGGCCGCCCTTGATGATGTGCAGGAACGCGCCCTCCTCCGGCGGAAAACCGTCGTACAGCGAAAAAAAGCCCCGACAGGAATTTCCGCCGAGAAAATAGGTCTGGTTCATAGAATCCCTCCTGATTGGCATGGTATAGAAATATGCTATGTCAGGAGGGCGGTTTTTATGACACGTCACGCCGTTTCGATCTCGATCACAAGCGTTTGGATCCCCTGCCGCTCAGCGTAGAGCAGCGTGCTCTGGGTGCCGCCGGAGTAGCCCGTGTAGCAGGCCAGCAGCAGTGAGGAATGATCCACCATGTAGCGGTTGCGCTTTTGCATACAATCGGGCGTATAGCGGATCTGCAGCACGTTCACGCTGTCACAGGCATCGAGCAGGCGGTTATAGCGCTGCCGCTGCGCGATGCCCCAGCGATCCGGCTGACTGCCGCAGGGGATGACAGCCTCGAGCGTCACGTCCGGATGCTCCGCGCGCAATTGCAGCACCGCCTCGGCAAAGTACATATCGCAGCCGAGCGCCATGCCGCAGAGAAAATGCCGCCAGCCCGCCTCGTACAGTCCCTCGAGCCGGGCGGAAAGCTCCATCTTTAATTGTTTGCAGCGGGGATCGTCCTCCCGCGTCCCCCAGGGGAGGGATTGCGGCCGATGCCCCGTAAAGCTGCAGGTTGTTGCCCGTTCGTTCATAGCGCTTCCTACTTCCTTGATGTTCTCAGTATAATATAACAGAGGGCGCTTGTCAAAGTCTCTCAAATACTGGTAATTATTTAATTCTCGCTCTTGACAGGGCTGGGGAATCCTGTTAGAATGAGTCGTCTCAATCGGATAGGGTCTATCTGAAGCAGGATGTCGACCGCAAACGCCGTGAAATCGGCGGGAGCCAAGGCCATACGGACAGCCGGGTCGAATGCCGAATCCCCGCGGAACGCGGCGGCAACTTCTGTTGCCTTATTGATTGCGTTAAGAGCGCAGTTTTGCAAAGTTGGTATTTTATTAATCTGGCGATGCTATCATCGGCAGATTAATAACCGCCATGTTTTGCGGTTGCCCCGTCAAGGGGCGAGCAAAACGGCGATTCTATTTTTATTCCTTCGGTCACACGGGCTTGGTTTCTCTTCCCTTTCAGCCGAAGGAATAAAACCAGTGCTTACCGGCACACAAACTTGTAAAATGGTCAATAAGAGTAGTAAAAGTAATCTTTGCTATATAGACTCTCAAACCCATTGCGACGCTGGCAGCCGCTTTCTGCGGCGGCCTCGTCTGTGTATACAAGCGACGTGTGCGTAAGCATGCGTCGTTTTTTCATTGGGAGAGAGAGCTATGAAAAAAATCATTGAACTGAAAAACGTGACCAAGTCCTTCGACGGGGAGGTCGTGCTGGATCACATCAACCTCGACATCTACGATAACGAGTTTCTGACGCTGCTGGGGCCTTCCGGCTGCGGCAAAACCACGACGCTGCGCCTGATCGCGGGCTTTTTGAGCCCCGATCACGGCGACATCATCTTCCTCGGCGAGGACATCAAGGACGTGCCGCCCCACAAGCGCAACGTGAACACCGTCTTTCAGCGCTACGCCCTCTTCCCCCATTTGAACGTGTTTGAAAACGTGGCCTTCCCCCTGCGGGAAAAGCGCGTCCCCAAGGCGGAGATCGAGCAGAAGGTCAGCGAGATGCTCAAGCTCGTCGCCCTCTCCGGCTTTGAAAAGCGCAGCGTGACCAGCCTCTCCGGCGGTCAGCAGCAGCGCGTCGCCATCGCCCGCGCGCTGGTCAACAGCCCGAAGGTGCTGCTGCTGGACGAGCCGCTTGCGGCGCTGGACCTGAAGCTTCGCAAGGATATGCAGTCGGAGCTCAAGAAGATCCAGAAGGCCACCGGCATCACCTTCGTCTTCGTCACACACGACCAGGAGGAAGCGCTCTCCATGTCTGACACGGTGGTGGTCATGTCCGAGGGTCGCATCCAGCAGATCGGCACCCCGGTGGACATCTACAACGAGCCGGAAAACGCCTTTGTGGCAGACTTTATCGGCGAGAGCAACATCCTCGACGGCGTGATGCTGGAGGACAAAAAGGTGCGCTTCCACGGCCACACCTTCACCTGTGTGGACGGCGGCTTTGCCCCCAAGGAGCCGGTGGACGTCGTTGTGCGCCCCGAGGACGTGGACATCGTGGCCGAAGAAAAGGGGATGCTCAAGGGCGTCGTCACCTCCGTGACCTTCCTCGGCGTACACTATGAGATCATCGTGGACATCAACGGCTTCAAGTGGATGATCCAGACCACTGACTTTGTGGACGTGGATGAGCGCATCGGCCTCTCCATTGACCCGGACGCTATCCATATCATGAAAAAGTCCGAATACTCCGGCATGTTCGGCGACTACTCCTCCTTCTCCATGGAGATGGACGAGATCGGTGAGCTGGAGGATCATGACTTGACCGAGCTTGGCGAGGTCGCCGCCCCGGAAAGCGAGAGTGAGCCGTGAAGAACAAGAACGCCGTCTCCCGGCGGGAACGGATCATCCGGCGGCTCTGCCTCTCGCCGTACTCGGTATGGGCTGTGCTGTTTATCGTGGTGCCGCTGATTTTCGTGGCCTACTACGCCTTTACCGACAACGATTTTCAGTTCACCTTCGCAAACATCACCCGCTTCTTTACCGCCACCTCCTCCATTACGGACGATTCCGGTGCCGCGCGTGAGGTACGCACCTATCTGCTGATCTTCCTGCGCTCGTTAAAGCTCGCGGTGATCTCCACCTTCATCTGTCTGCTGATGGGCTACCCTGCGGCCTACATCATCTCCAAGGCCAGCGCACGGGTGCAGAGCATCCTTATCACGCTCATCATGATCCCCATGTGGATGAACTTTCTGATCCGCACCTACGCCTGGATGACGATCTTGCAGGATACCGGCATCTTTAACGGTCTGATCGGCCTGATCGGCATGCGCCCCGTGCACATCATCGGCACCGAGGCCGCCGTCGTGATCGGCATGGTCTACGACTACTTCCCCTACATGATCCTGCCCATCTACTCCGTCATGGCGAAGATGGACGAAAAGCTCATCGAGGCCGCGCGCGACCTTGGCTGCGGCAGCTTCGGCGTGCTGCGCCGCGTGATCTGGCCGCTGAGCCTGCCCGGCGTGTTCTCCGGCATCACGATGGTGCTGGTGCCCTCCATCTCCACCTTCTATATCTCCCAGAAGCTCGGCAACGGCAAGTTCTACCTGATCGGTGACGCGATCGAGGGGCAGTATGTGGCCAACAACCTCCACTTCGCCGCCGCCATCGCCTTTATCCTGATGGTTATATTGCTGGTCTGCATGGCTGTCTTTCAGCGCGCCGCGAACAAGCGCGCCGCCGTCTGAAAGGAGGCGCCGCCATGAAAATGAAACCCCTCGCCAAATTCTACACCGTGCTCGTGATGATCTTCCTCTTCGCGCCCATTGCGATCCTGCTGGTGTTTTCCTTCAACGAGGCCAAGAGCCTTTCGGTGTTCTCCGGCTTCTCCTTCTACTGGTACCGTGAGCTTTTCCGCGACAGCGACACCCTGGGCGCCGTGCGCAACACCCTTGTGCTTGCGGTGAGCGCTTCGCTCATCTCCACCGTCATGGGTACCGCCGCCGCCGTCGGCATCTTCAAGCTCAGAAACAAATACCTGCGCACGATCATGGACACCGTGACCAACATCCCCATGATCAATCCCGACATCATCACCGGTATCTCCCTGATGCTCATGTTCGTGTTTGTCGGGCGCTTCTTCGGCGCGGCGACAAGCCTGAGCTTCTGGACGATGCTGATCGCGCACATCACCTTCTGCCTGCCCTATGTGATTTTGCAGGTGCTGCCCAAGCTTCAGCAGATGGACAAGTCCCTGCCCGAAGCGGCGCAGGATCTGGGCTGCACCCCTCTGCGCGCCTTCTTCAAGGTGGAGATCCCCGAGATTCTGCCCGGCATCATCACCGGTCTCATTATGGCCTTCACCCTCTCGCTGGACGACTTCGTGATCTCCTACTTCACCGCCGGCAACGGCTTTCAGACCCTGCCCATCCGCATCTACAACATGACCAAGAAAACGGTCACCCCCAAAATGTACGCTCTGGCTACCATCATCTTCTTCGTGATCCTGATCCTGCTGATGATCTCCAACCTCTTTGATTCGGAGAGTTCAGAGACAGTCAGGAAAGCGAAGGAAAACAAAGCAAAAAAAGTGAAGGAGAAAACAAAATGAAAAAGCTGATCCCCATTCTGCTGCTCACCGCCATGCTCTGCGCCATCCTGCTCACCGGCTGCGGCAGCAAGGACACCCTCACCCTGAACGTCTACAACTGGGGCGAGTACATTTCCGACGGCTCCGAGGATTCGTTTGACACGATCCGCGAGTTTGAGAAATGGTACGAGGCCGAATACGGTCAGAAGCTCAAGGTCAACTACGACACCTACGCCAGCAATGAGGACATGTACAACAAGCTCTCCACCGGCGCTGTGAGCTATGACGTGGTCATCCCCTCCGACTATATGATCGCCCGCATGGCGGCTGAGAACATGCTGCTGCCCCTGGATTACAGCAACATCCCCAACTATGAGTACATCGACGAGAGCTTCCGCGGTCTGTACTACGATCCCGACAACGTGTACACCGTGCCCTACACCTACGGCGTGGTAGGCATCATCTACAACGCGAACGTCGTGGACGAAGCCGACGCCGGCGACTGGGATCTCATGTGGAACAGCAAATACGCCGGCAACATCGTGCAGTTTAACAACTCCCGCGACGCCTTTGCCACCGCGCAGTACAAGCTGGGTCTCGATGTGAACGAGACCGATCATGCCAACTGGGACGCAGCACTTGCTGAGCTCAAAGCCCAGGCTCCTCTGGTCAAGAGCTACGTCATGGACGAAATCTACAACATGATGGAGTCCGGCGAGGCCGCCGTCGGCGCCTACTACGCGGGCGACTACTTCACGATGCTCGACGCGCAGAGCGACAGCGTTGACCTGCGCTTCTACTACCCCGAGCGCACCAACTACTTTGTGGACGCAATGTGCATCCCCTCCTCCTGCCAGCACAAGGAGCTGGCCGAAATCTTCATCAACTACATGCTCTCCGAGGAGCCCGCCATCGCCAACGCCGAATATATCTACTACGCCTCCCCGAACGCTCTGGTCTATGAGAGCGCCGACTACGCCGAGGAGCTGGGCGAGGAAGCCATGGAGATCCTATACCCGGGCATCGAGAACTTCAGCGAGCTCTACAACGAGTACGCCTACCGCAACCTTGACGCGGAGACGCTCGACTATGTGAATACCCTCTGGGAAGAGCTCAAGATCGCGTAATGCATTTTATAATGAGCATCGGATGGCGAAATCAATCGAGGATTCGATTGATTTCGCTGCCAAACGACAAGTTTGGCAGCGAATGATTCTAAAATTCATTCGCCCGATGCTCATTGCAATGAGTATATGGCAAAACAGCAAGGCTGTTTTGCTGCGCAGCAAAGCTGCGCAGCGAAAAGCTTTTTCGCTTTTCGCCATCATATAATCATGATGAAATAACCGCTGCAAAAAAAGCAGCGGTTATTTTTTTTGCTTCTTCACATACTAACAAAAAAAGAAGGAGCATGACGATGAGCAAACGAATCGGCAGACAGACGCTGGCTTTCCCCTCCGCGCCGGCGATCCTCTCCTACGCGTCGGTTGTGGGCAAGAAAGAGGGCGAGGGTCCCTTGGGCATCGGTTTTGACCGGGTGTCGCAGGACTCCTATTTCGGGCAGGAGAGCTGGGAGAAGGCGGAGAGCGAGATGCTGCGGCAGTGCTTCAACCTCAGCTGCGACAAAGCGGGGCTGGCGTCCTCGGCGCTCAGCGGGATTTTCGCGGGCGATCTTTTGAACCAGTGCGTCTCCTCAAGCTTTGCCATGAAGGACAGCGGGCTGCCCTATTTTGGTCTCTACGGTGCCTGCTCTACCATGGCGGAGACGCTGACGCTCGCCGCCATGAGCCTTGACGGCGGCTTTGGGGAGCAGTTCTGCGCGATCACCGGTTCCCACTTCTGCTCGGCCGAGCGGCAATACCGCTTCCCGCTGGAATACGGCGGGCAGCGCACACCCTCCTCCCAGTGGACGGTCACCGGCTCCGGTGCGCTCATCCTGGGGCGGGAGGGCAAGCTTCGCCTGAAGCTTGCTACGCCGGGGCGCATCGTGGACGCGGGCGTGAGCGATCCGAACAACATGGGTGCCGCCATGACCCCGGCCGCTTACGACACGCTGCGCGCGCATTTTGCCGACACCGGGCGCAGTCCCGGGGACTATGACGCGATCTTTACCGGCGACCTCGGCGCGCTGGGGCATGACCTGCTCGAGACGCTCTTTGCCGCCGACGGCGTCTCCCTCGGCAAGCATTACGCGGACTGCGGCGTGCTGATTTACGATGCGGCGGCGCAGAAGGTGAACGCGGGCGGTTCCGGCTGCGGCTGCAGCGCGTCGGTGCTCTGCGGGCATATTTTGCCGGAGATGGAGCGCGGGCGCTGGAAGCGGGTACTCTTTGCCGCCACCGGGGCGCTCATGTCCCCGACCAGCGCCATGCAGGGAGCGAGCATCCCCGGCATCTGTCACGCGGTCGTGATCGAGAGGGAGGATTGAGCAAATGGACGTTTTTCTGAGCTATCTCAAGTGCTTCGCCGTGGGTGGCCTGCTCTGCGTGGTCGGTCAGCTTCTGATCGACTATACCAAGCTCACGCCCGCGCGCATCCTGACGCTCTTTGTGGTGAGCGGCGTCGTGCTGGGCGCGCTGGGGCTGTATCAGCCGCTGGTGGACTGGGCGGGCGCGGGCGCCACAGTACCGCTCACGGGCTTTGGAAACACCCTTGCCAAAGGGGTCAAAAAAGCGGTGGCGGAGTCCGGGATTCTGGGCGCTTTTACGGGCGGCCTCACCGCCTCGGCCGGCGGCATCTGCGCCGCCGTGCTATTCGGCCTCGTGGCAGCGCTCGTGGCAAAGCCGAAGGATAAGAATTAGTGGCCAGTGGTCAGTGGTTAGTGGCCAGTGGTTAGCCCGTAGGGGACGGCGCCCTCGACGTCCCGTAGATTTGCGTCCAGCCCGTAGGGGACGGCGCCCTCCCGTGGGTATGGTAAAAACTCGGCGGGAGGGTCAAGACCCTCCCGCGCGGAAAAATGCAAAAATAATGCAAAAATCCGAGGTGAAAACGCAAATTGCTGCGAATTCGCCTCGAATTTATTTATGCTGTGTAAGCTGCTGCCGCCGGGAGGGGCAAGCCCCTCCCCTACGAGCTCCTCTGAAAACTGAAAACTCAGTTCAGGAGCGCGGCGGCGGCGGAGCCGGGCAGCGTAGTCTCGTTGCCGACGCGAAACTCCGCGTTGATGCCGAGCTTGCCGCCGATCTCATCGCGGATGAGCTGCTCCAGCACCGGGCGGTAGGCGCGGCCCTTCTGCACGAGAGAGCCCTCGGCGCAGATGCAGGCGGGCTTGCCGCCGTTTGCACCCGCGCCGGTCAGCAGCAGGATCGCCGCAAGATTGGTGCACATGCAGCGGGCGGAACGAGCGAACATGGCGCGGCAGATCTCCTCTACGAAGGCCTCATCCTCCTTCGTCTCGCAGATCTGCTCCAGCCGCTCGCCGCAGGCCCAGGCGTCGATCACAGCCGAGTCGATCCAGCCCATGGCGCGCACGCGCTCGGAGGCCTGGGGTGAGAGAAGCCCCTCATCCGCCGCGGCGCGCAGCATCGTGTGGCACAGCTCGCCCAGATATACGCCGGCGGTCAGCTTCTCAAAATGCTTCTCGCCGGGGTTATGGCTGCGCTCATCGAGCAGACGGTCAAAGTCGCCGCCCCGGATGCCATCATACATACCGGACTCCAGATTCACGATCATGCTGCGGTCGGAATCCAGCCCCAGCTTGCCGATGCGCCTTGCGGGCAGCGAGCAGCAGGTGTTGGTGCCCGTGCCGCTGACCTGACCCACAAAGCCGCTGTAATCGCTGCGCCGCACGGCGGCGAGACCGCCCAGCAGCACCGCCACGGTATCGTTCAGGATCACGATCTTCGTGCCGAACACGCCGCGGCGCTCCAGCTCCGCCTTCAGGGACGCCGCCACCAACTGATCCTCACAGCCGGTAATGACGACCTCTTTGTCGATGCGCTGCACTCTGCCGTCGATCTCGGGGGTAATGTCCGCCGAGAAGGAGAAACAGAAGCCGACCTTGTGCGTCTTGTCCATCAGGGAGATGATGGCGTTTGCCGTGAAGGAGATGAACTCCTCCCAGGTGGCGGGGCGGTCGATGCCGGGCATCTTCCACTTGCTCAGCCCGTCCACCTTGTAGCCGGAATCGTCAAAGGTGATGAGCGCCTTACGGAAGTTGGTGCCGCCGGCGTCAATGACCACAACGGGCTTATCCAGCGGGATCGCGCCGTCATCGCTCAAATAGGTGGGGATCATGGCCAGCGACCCGCCCTCTCCGGCAAGGCCGCGCTCCATCTCGTCCTTCATTTTCCAGGCGTCGCGCGCGGGCTCCACCTTTTCCGGCTCCATGCCATGCCGTTTCAGAAACTCTGCTGCGGTGCTCATAACGCTCTTACAGCGGGCGGCAAAAGCCGCCCGCTTTCCTTTCTGTCTTTATAGTAACGTATTCCGTTTTTACTTCTCTTTCGCGGCCTCGACCACGCCGCTGGCAAGACCGGCAAGACCCTGGATCTCGCTGGGGATGATGATCTTCGTGGCCTGACCGTTTGCGGCGGCGGCGAAGGACTCGAGCGCCTTGATGCGGATCACGGCGTCGGTGGGCGCAGCCTCGTTAATCAGGCGGATGCCTTCGGCGGTGGCGGTCTGCACCTTCAGGATGGCCTCGGCCTGGCCTTCGGCCTCGAGGATCTGCTGCTGCTTCTTCGCGTCGGCGCGCAGGATGGCGGATTCCTTCTCGCCCTCGGCCTCGAGGATCGCGGCGCGCTTCTCGCCTTCGGCGCGCAGGATTGCCTCACGGCGTTCACGCTCGGCCTTCATCTGCTTCTCCATCGCGTTCTGGATCTCCTTGGGAGGCAGGATGTTCTTGAGCTCCACGCGGTTGACCTTGATGCCCCAGGGGTCGGTCGCTTCGTCCAGGATGGCGCGCATCTTGGTGTTGATGATGTCGCGGCTCGTAAGGCACTGGTCAAGCTCGAGGTCGCCGATAATGTTACGCAGCGTGGTGGCGGCCAGATTCTCAATGGCGACCATGGGCTGCTCGATGCCGTAGGTGTAGAGCTTAGGGTCGGTGATCTGGAAGTAGACCACGGTGTCGATCTGCATGGTGACATTATCCTTGGTGATCACGGGCTGGGGCGGGAAGTCGGCAACCTGCTCCTTGAGCGTGACGACCTTGGCGACCTTCTCGATGAAGGGGATCTTGAGGTGCATGCCCACGTTCCAGGTTTCCTTGTAAGCGCCGAGGCGCTCGATGACGTAGGCCTTCGCCTGCTGGACGACGCGGATGTTGCGGATCAGGATGATGACGATCAGAAGGATCAATACGGCAATGACAATAGGCATAATACTTTCTCCTTTACATAAAGTCTTTTTTCTTACTTGCGAACGATCAGCTTGACGCCCTCGATGCGCAGGATGCTCAGCACCTCGCCGACTTCGGCGCTCTGGCTATCATCCTCCATGCGGGCGGTCCAGGTTTTGCCGCCGACGGTGGCGGCGCCGGTGCCGTGGAGATTGTCGATCCTCTCGGTCACAACGCACTCCTTGCCGATGATCATATCGGCGTTGGTAGGCTTGACGCGGCTGTTGACGTATTTTTTTACCAGCGGCCTTGTCACGACGAGCGCCGCGATGGAGACCACGATAAACCACACAAACTGCAGCCACAGCGGCGCGTGCAGCGCTGCCGCCAGCAATGCGGCCAGGGCGCCGAGCGCAAACCAGATGGAAATCAGGCCGGGAACCAAGCCCTCCACCACCAGCAGCACGACCATGGCGATCAGCCACACCACTGCCATATTCAGGTTTTCTACCATGTGGGAACGCTCCTTTCCGGAATCTATTCTTCGCTGTTTTTATTATATAATGCTGTCTGTCTTTTCGCAAGAGCTTTTCGCAGCGGAAAGATTTTTTTATCCTTTCGCGCTTTAACTCTTTACATTTGTGTCGCACTGATGTAAGATAAGGTGAAATCGAAAACAAATCGAAACGGGAGGTTCTCATGAACAAACTCAACCGCAAACCCCGCAACGATCGGATGTATGAAGCGATCCTTTCCCTCCGTTCTGTGGATGAATGCAAAAAGTTTCTGGACGATCTCTGCTCCATTTCGGAGCTGATGGCCATGGAGCAGCGCTTTCAGGTGGCCGCCTGCCTCAACGACGGCATGATCTATAACGACATTCTGGCCGAGACCGGCGCCTCCAGCGCCACGATCAGCCGCGTCAACCGCTCCCTGCAGTACGGCAGCGGCGGCTATGACATCGCCTTCTCCCGGCTCAAGGAGATGGGCAAATGAGCGCTTACGGGCCGCTTGCGGCCTGGTATGACGTGCTCACGGGCGATGTGCCCTATACGCAGTTTGCGGATTTTTACGAGGCGGAGTTTGCCCGTGACGGCGGCGAATTCCGTCTCCTTTTAGACCTGTGCTGCGGCACGGGGACGCTGACGGCGGAGATGGCGCGGCGCGGCTATGAGCTGATCGGGGTGGACGCTTCGCCCGATATGCTGATGCAGGCGCGGGAAAAGTGCTGCGATCTGCCGGTGCCGCCCCTGCTTTTGTGCCAGGACGCGAGCGAGATCGACCTCTACGGCACGGTGGACGCGGCATACTGTTCTCTTGACGGTTTCAATTACATCGCCCCCTCTTCTCTTCGCACGGTGTTTTTCCGCCTGCGCTATTTCATCCGCCCCGGCGGCCTTCTCTTATTTGACGTACATACGCCGGAATGGTTCCGCTCTTTGGACGGGGAAATTTTTGTCGATGAATCGGACGATGTGCTATGTCTCTGGCGGGCGGATTTCGACGAAGAGGACGACAAGATCGTCTACGGCATGGATCTCTTCGAGCGCCAGGGTCGGCTCTGGAAGCGCAGCGGTGAGGAGCATATCGAATACGCCCACGAACTGAGCTGGCTCACGGATACACTGACAGAGCTCGGATACACGGACGTGCGGCTTTTGACCGACTGCCCGCAGCAGGATCAGGGGCGAGTGTTTCTCAGTGCACGGCGATGAGAAACTGCGTGAATAGCGAAAAGCGAAAAGTTAAGGTGTCGCTTCGCGACGATTGTAATAAGTCATAACCATTCAGTTTTCCCTGTTTCAGAAAGGATTTTTTATGGATAAAATCATTCGTGCGACCGCCGCAGAAGGCTTTGTGAAGATGGCGGTCATCACCGCGCGGGACACGGTGGAGCGCGCCCGCGAGATCCACAACTGCTCCCCCACCGCCTGCGCCGCTCTCGGGCGCACGCTCTGCGCCGCGTCCCTGCTGGGCGAGGCCATGAAGGAGGAGAATGCCACCCTCACCATCCGCGTAAACGGCGGCGGCCCGATCGGGAGCGTGATCGCCGTGTCCGACTCCGAAGGCTATGTGCGCGGCACGGTGGGCGATCCGACGGTGGATCCGCCCCGCAGACGCGACGGCAAGCTCAACGTGGGCGCCGCCGTGGGGGTCGACGGAATGCTCACCGTGAGCCGCGACATCGGCCTGCGGGAGCCCTACATCGGCTCGACCGCGCTGCGCTCCGGCGAGATCGCCGAGGACATTACCGCCTACCTTTTGGAAAGCGAACAGGTTCCCTCCGCCTGCGCCCTGGGCGTACTGGTGGACACCGACTGCAGCATCAAGGCCGCCGGCGGCTTCATCGTGCAGCTCATGCCGGGCGCGGACGAGGAACTGATCGCAAAGCTGGAGGACAACATCTTCCTTATGGATCAGCTCACCACGCTTCTCGACGAGGACGGCACCGACGCCATTTTTGCGCAGGTGCTCAAGGATCTGGAATACCACCTGGTGGGTGAGGCGCCGGTGGGCTATCGCTGCTACTGCAGCCGCGAGCGCGTGGAGGAGGCGCTGCGATGCATTGAGAAGCGCGAGCTGCAGGAGATGATCGACGCGGACGAGACCGTGGACATTTCCTGTGAGTTCTGCGACGCTCACTACGCTTTCACGCCGGATGATCTGCGCGCGCTGCTCGCGGAAAATGAAAAAAATTGAAAAATAGATATTGACAAATCCGGATTTATCGGGTATTATAACAAAGCTGTCGCGGGAGCATAGCTCAGCTGGTTAGAGCACCTGCCTTACAAGCAGGGGGTCACTGGTTCGAGTCCAGTTGTTCCCACCATCTCTTCAAAATCAAACCCGTTTTGCTGGGCTTTGGAAACGCGAGATTGACAGCTTTGGATATGCCTCTGTAGCTCAGTAGGTAGAGCAGCGGACTGAAAATCCGCGTGTCGTTGGTTCAACTCCGACCGGAGGCACCACCCCGTTATATAACGGGGTCGTGTCGTTGGTTCAACTCCGACCGGAGGCACCACCCCGTTATATAACGGGGTCTATGCGGGCATAGCTCATCCGGTAGAGCGCCACCTTGCCAAGGTGGAGGTAGCGAGTTCGAGCCTCGTTGCCCGCTCCAAAAAAGAGATTTGCGGGTTTTTTCGCCCGCAAATCTTATATGGCGCCATAGCCAAGTGGTAAGGCAGCGGACTGCAAATCCGCGATTCCCCAGTTCAAGTCTGGGTGGCGCCTCCAAAACGGAGCTGTAAGAAAGGTTTTCTTACAGCTCCAGTTTTCTTATATGCGCGATCTCATCGGCGCCCAGCGGGAGCATAAGTCCCGCGAGGCCGGAAGCCGGTATTTCATACTATTATCCAATAGAAAAGCTCGTTTTTTCGCGGTCAGAATTGCGCCATGCTTCGTTATCGTCCTTGTAAATACACAAAGTATTCCCTGCGGAC
>CACZXQ010000015.1 GCA_902785115.1 Oscillospiraceae bacterium
ACTCCCCCATTCCGACAAGCGCCTTTTTCTTTCTTACACCGGGCGCGGCGCGTTCTTTCTTTTTGGGCAAGCGCCAAAAAGAAAGAATGGGGGGCGCATGTGAGCAGCTGATGGCTTCTGAGCGGTTGGTGATAAACCTATCCTTCTATCTTCCGCACATATTGCCAAAAGGCGGGGCGCGATCGCGCCCCGCCCCGCGGCCTCAACGCCGCTTGACAATTTTCCGTTTTGGTTGTATCTCTATATAGGAATACAGGTTCCTCAACCGGCACTTCTCTGTCTCTCGCACCCGGAAAACCGTCCGAGCATAGTATGTGCCGCCGAACCGCAATTATTTGAGGTGATCTCTTGGAAACTTTGTCCAGTCTCATGATGCTCGGCGCAACGGTGCTTTTTATTTTTCTGCTGATCCGTATTCTGGCCGCGCCGATCAAAAAGCTCTTCAAGCTTGCGCTGAACGCCGGCCTTGGCTTCATCGGCCTGTTTATCTTCAACTTCTTCGGGGAGTTTGTCGGCCTCTCGATCCCGATCACGCTTGTCTCCGTGCTGGTGACGGGCTGCTTCGGTGTTCCCGGTCTGCTGCTGCTCGTGCTGGCGCAGTTTATTTTTTAAAATTTCAAATAACTATTAAATTAACGACCTGTCATAAAGCCTTGATTTTCCGAACAAAGCGGATATAATAATTCTTGTCCAATCATTAAACATTACCAAGGAGGACTAATAATGAAGAAGATTTTTGCACTTCTCCTGGCGCTGAGCATGGTCTTCGCGCTGGCTGCCTGCGGTCAGGCTGCCGCTCCCGCCGCCACCGAAGCCCCTGCCGCCGAGGAAGCCCCCGCTGCCGAGGAACCCGCTGTTGAGGAAGTCCCTGCTGCCGAAGAGCCCGCTGAAGCTTCCGAGGCCGCTGTCATGAGCTACGCCGAGTACGCCGCCGCCGATGTGGACGCGGAAGTCGTGGTCGAGTGCTATGTTCAGGCCAAGCAGAGCTGGTGGGACAACAAGGTCACCGTCTACGCCGCCGATGAAGACGGCGCTTACTTCCTGTACGACATGGCCTGCTCCGAGGAAGACAACGAAAAGCTCGTCCCCGGTCAGAAGATCCGCGTACACGGCTTCAAGGGCGAGTGGGCCGGCGAGGTTGAGATCATGGACGCAAGCTTTGAATTTGTCGACGGTGAGAGCTTCGTGGCCGAAGCGCTGGACGTGGCGCCCCTGCTCGGCACCGATGAGCTTGCCGCGCACATGAACCAGTTCATCTCCGTCTCTGACGCTGTGGTTGCCGACAAGGGCGACGGCGCCGCCTTCTTCTACAACTGGGACAACTCCGGTGAGGACGGCAACTCCGACCTGTACTTTGACCTGGAGATCAACGGCGCTGTGTACACCTTTGTGGTGCGCCGCTATCTGACCGCTCCCGGCAGCGAGGTCTATGAGGCTGTCAAGAACCTGAACGTGGGCGACACCGTGGACGTCGAGGGCTTCCTCTACTGGTACGAAGGCCCCCAGCCCCACATCAGCTCCATCGTTGTCAAGTAAATAAGTCTTCGTACAAAAATGGGGATGTGAAAATTCACATCCCCATTTTTTAATCTTCGTTTTTCACAAAATAGTGCCTTGCGATCCACTTGGAAAGCCCGTCCAGCCCGGGGTAGACGATGCGTTCGGACATGTTGAGCTGATCGAGCATGTCCCGCACGCGCCAGCGGAGCTTCCGGTCGATCACATATTTGACTGTGTTCTCCGTATAGCGATCCAGAAACTGCTCCAGATCCTGCATCTCCAGCGGAATGACCGAGAAAAAGGCGTACTGGTTTACGATGCGCTGGTTGATGGAGGGCGGCTCCAGCACCACCATGGCGTGATCCCCCATATCCTTGTCGTACTGGCTCAGATTGTCCGTGGCCTGGGTCAGCATATCCACAGAGAAAACCTCCGCCTTGTTCGCGCGCATGATGGCCTGGTACTTTTCGGGCAGCAGGGCGTGCAGCTCGTCAATGTCGATGCGCCAGATCACGCTGTCGTGCTCCGCCATAGCCTCCAGGTTATCCTCGCTCGTGGCAAAGTGCAGCGCCACCAGCGCCGAGTGCGTCCAGTCCAGCAGACGTGTCGGCAGCCCGTGGTGCTGGCCGAGGATCATCTGCCGCCAGACGGAGTTTGCCACGCTGGGATCTTCGATCACGGCGTATTTGGCGAAGTTTTTCAAAATGGCCGGTTCCAGCGTCCGCTCCAGCTCCTTGCAGTTGCGGCGCAGAGTGGTCGTCATTTTATAGCCGATGTTCGGCATTCCGCGGTAGACGTAGTTGCAGCGGTTGCGCCGCAGGCTCGGGCGGTACGCCTGATCCGCCAGCAGCGGCATCAGCTCCTCCACCGTGGTGATGCGCATTTCCTTGATCATATTCCCACATCCTTTGCCCACAGTTTACTCCGAAACCCTGCCTTCCGTCAAGTTTTGCCGTGTTTGACTTTTTCCCGCCGGCGGAATATACTGTTCACGGGTGATGAACATGGAACAGAAGCTCTTTTTGATCGGCTCTGCAGGCTGCGGAAAATCGCGCCTCATCCGCGAGGTGCTGGGGGATCGTCTCGCCGTCGCGGGCGGCTTTTTGACCGAGCGCCGGATGGATGAGGCCGGGCGTTTTCTCGGCTATGCCCTCTCCCCCGCCGCCTCCGCCGGCGGCGTTGCGGGCTTCGCGCCGGAACTGTATCTGGACTGCCGGGTTTTCCCGCCGGTGAAGGATCATGAGGTCTTTCGCGGGACGGGCGTGCGGCTGCTGGAAGAGGCGGCGTACTACCCCTTTGCCCTGCTGGACGAGCTTGGCGGCTACGAGCTGGTGATCCCGCAGTTTTCATCAGCGCTGGAGAGCTTTCTGAACAGCTCCACGCCCTGCGTCGGTGTGCTCAGAAGCATGGAGGACGCAGAGCTTCTGCGCTCACTGCTGGGGCTTTCTGACCGCTACCCGAAAAAGCTGCAAGCGCTCATCGACGCGCTGAAGCGCTCCCCCGACTGCCGCGTGGTGGAAGTAACGGACGAAAACACCCAGAATGTACGATCGTTGTTGGGGCAGTGGTCTTTCGAATACGCTAAATAATCTCCAAATGTCGCGCAGCGACACCACAATTCTTCATTATTCATTCTCCCCGATCCCCCCCGGGGGCTTGCGGAGAGGGCGGATTTCCTGTATACTGTCTTTATTCTTATAGCGAGAGAAAGTGAGCGCTATGCACGAACACGAAGAAGAAGTATACTACCATGACCACGGCGACGGTCATGTACACTGTCACCCCGTGGAGCACGAGCACGGCCACGGGCATACCCACACACAGACCAAGGCGGTCTTAAACCGTCTCTCCCGCGCCATCGGGCATCTGGAATCCGTCAAGCGCATGGTGGAGGACGGGCGGGACTGCACTGAGGTACTGGTACAGCTCGCCGCGGTGCGCTCGGCGCTGAGCAGCACTGCCCGCGTGATCCTCAAGGATCATCTGGAGCACTGTGTGGGAGACGGCGATTCCGCCGACCTGCAAGCTCTGAACGAGGCCATTGACAAGTTCATGGGATAAAGACAGGTGGCTGTGAGAAAACTTCGTTTTCTCACAGCCACCTGTCTTAAGCTCTTAGTGCTTAGTGTTTAGAAGAAAAAGAAGCTGAAAAGTTTGTACGTTACCGCTAAGCACTAAAGACTAAGCACTAAGAACTGGGGATTTGAAAAAACTTCGTTTTTTCAAATCCCCAATCCCAGGACATCCCGCAGGGCGATGTTCAGCGCGGCGCCGAGATAGATGACCTGGCAGCTTAAAAACAGCCAGAACATCAGCAAAATCAGCGAGGCCAGCGAGCCGTATACCAGCGGATAGCGAGTAGAGGCCGCGATAAAGCCCGAGAATACCCAGCTTGTGACCACCATGCCCAGCGTAGCGAAGAGCGCCCCGGGAAGGATCGGATAGCGGTCACTGCGGCGCCTCGACACCAGATACACCCCGCAGAAAATGACCAGCATGATGCCGCCGAGCAGCAAAAAGCGGATCCACTGCCAGGAGCTGCTGATGTCGATAAAGGGGAGCCAGCCGTTTAGCAGCTCAATAAAGTCCCGCCCCGTGAACATGACGATGATACCAAAGTACATGGAAGCCAGAAAGGCGAGCGAAAAGATCAGGCTGAAAAGAAAATCCCGCAGTCCCCGGAAGCGCTGCCCGCCCTGCATCTCCCCGATGGTGGCCTGCAGCGTGCGCACAGCGGCGCTTGCGGAGGTCAGCAGCACGGTGATACCGGCGAAGAACATGGCCGTGTTGTGGCTCATGGCGACATAGATCATGAAGGATTTGATGGTGCGCGTCGTCTCCGCGCTGATAAATTCATCCAGAAATTCAATGATCTGCATGGTCTTGGCATAGTTGTTGCCCAGCAGCGAATACAGGCAGATGATAAGCGGAAAGGCCGTCATCGTCAGGTAATAGGACAGGGCGGCTGCCGCGCGCGGAATTCGCTTATCCCCGTAAATGCGCAGCATCTGCTGCATGACCTTCAAGGTTTTCAACCCGTCCCCTCCTTTTTACCAAAAACGAAGCTCCTCCGTTGGAGGAGCTTCGACCATTATACATGATTGTGCCCTTGGATGCAAGACCCTGGTCACTTGGTATTAAAGATCTTGAAGATGCTGTCAAAGGGATCCTCGCCGGCGGGCTCACTCGCCGGAGCGCTCTCAACGCTGAGGGGAGGCGGCACGGCGGAGGCGGCCGCGGCCTTCTCGGCAGCGCCGGAGAACAGTCCCTGCGGCTTCACAGCGGTGGCCGCGGCGGGCTTTTCGGCGGGCTTGTCAGATCCGGCGCTTTCCTCGAAACCGGTGGCGATGACGGTCACGCGGATCTCATCCTGCATAGAGTCGTCAAAGGTGGCGCCGAAGATGATGTTGGCGTCGGGGTGCGCGCTCTCCTGCACGAGGTTGGCGGCAGCCTCCACATCCTCCAGACCCATATCCTCGGAGCCGGTGATGTTGATGAGCACGCCGCGTGCGCCGTTGATGGAGGTCTCCATGAGGGGGCTTGCCACGGCCATGCGGGCGGCGTCCTCCGCCTTGCCCTTGCCGGCGGCATGACCCACGCCCATGTGGGCAAAGCCGGCGTTCTTCATGATGCAGGTGACGTCGGCAAAGTCAAGGTTAATAAAGCCGGTGTTCTTAATGAGGTCGGAGATGCTGGTGACGGCCTGCTTGAGCACATCGTCCGCGATCTCAAAGGCGTTTGCCAGCGTGACCTTCTGGTCGGTGGCGTATTTCAGGCGGTCATTGGGGATAATGAGCAGGGAGTCCACGCGCCCGAGCAGGTCGCGGATGCCCTCGTTGGCCTGATCCATACGGCGCTTGCCCTCGAACTTGAAGGGCTTGGTGACCACGCCGACGGTGAGGCAGCCGGCTTCCCGCGCGATCTCCGCCACGGTGGGAGCAGCGCCGGTGCCGGTGCCGCCGCCCATACCGGCGGTGATGAACACCATATCGGCGTCCTCGATCGCCTTGGCGATGTTGTTGCGGCTCTCCTCGGCGGAGCGCTTGCCGACCTCGGGATCGGAGCCCGCGCCCTGACCGCGGGTCTGCTTTTCACCGATCTGGATCTTCTGATCGGCGTTGGAGACGCTCAGCGCCTGCTTGTCTGTATTGATGGCGATGAACTCGACACCCTGGGTGCCGGCCTTGACCATTCTGTTGACCACGTTGTTGCCGGCGCCGCCGACGCCAACGACCTTGATCGTTACCACATTCTCGGGACCGGATTCGCTTCTGAAGTCCATTTGTATGCCTCCATCTCTATATACATCATATACGATTTTACCAAATTCGCATGCTCTATCATATTACATTTTTTGGCCGGGGTCAAGTAGAATTTTTAAATTTTGGCAATCTATTGTAAGAAAATTGTAATCTCAGTTTGGGCTAAAGTGGGCGGTCTTTCCGTCGGACACGTCGATGATGCCCGCGTCCCCCGCTTTGAGCCGCCCCAGCACCGTGACGAACATGCCGAACTTATGCTCCAGGTTGCTGCGGCTGCCCAGAACAACGGTATACTTGTCGCCGTAGGAAAATTCCGGGCTGCGGGGATTGACAAAGTTTACGCGCTTGACCTCGCTGTACAGGCCGCGCTCCTCGATCTGGTAGAGGACGTCGGCCAGGAAATCCACGGTCTCCTGGTTTTGATCCTCGGTCTGCATCTGCTCGCCGATCAGCAGGGTGCCGGGGTCGATGCCCACCACGGGGATGAGACTCGCGGTCTCACCCGCGGCGGCCTTGCCCAGCACCTTGCAGTTGCGGTCCAGTGTCCACTGCTCGTCGCCCAGCTCCAGATAGGCCAGCGCCGTCGTCTCCTCCACGGTGATGATGACCTTGTTCGGAAGCTGCCGCTCCACAGAGCCGTTTTCGATGTAGGGAAGCTTGGAGTATACGCGCGCGAAGGCGGCGAAGCGGTTAAAGAAGAAGAGGTTGTCGCCCTCCTCGATGTCGATGGCGCGGATGATCTCCTCATCGGTATAGTGGGTGTTGCCCACCACCTGAATGTCCGACACACGAAACAGCAGGCTCATGACAAAGATGATGCCCAGTACCACCAGCACAAATACTACCGGCGCGCTGTAGCTGCTGCGCCGGCGGGGCTTCATAAAGCCGTCCCGCTTGTCGATGGGCGGCTGACTGAACTGCTGCGTTGAAGCCATGGTTTTCTCCTTAGTGTTCCAGTAAAATATGCGCGCCTATCCCTTCCAGCGCCCGGTCGAAGTCCTCATAACCGCGGCGGACATGCCCTTCATCGAGTACGACGCTCTCCCCTTCGGCGGCGAGCGCCGCGAGGATCATGGCCGCCCCGCCGCGCAGGTCGGTGGCCTGCATGACTGTACCGGAGAGCCGCTCCACCCCGAGGATCTCCGCCGTATCGCCGTTTACCCGGATCTGCGCTCCCAGGCGGCAAAGCTCCGGCACATGGCGAAAGCGCTGCTCAAAGATCGTCTCGCGCATGAGCGTCCTGCCGCTTGCGCGCAGCATCGCCGCCATCAGGAGCGGCTGGGCGTCGGTGGGGAAGCCGGGATAGGGCGCCGTCACCACCGGGCCGATCGGCGTAAGCCGCGTGTCGTTGCGCACGCGCAATGTATGCGTATTGTTTATTATATCACATCCTGCGGCGTTTAGGAAGTGGAGAAGCGCAGAAATTTGTCGGGGTTCCAGCCCCTGCAGGGTCAAATCACCGCCGCAGCCAGCCGCGGCGCAGGCAAAGGTAGCCGCCGCGATGCGGTCGGCGGGGATTTTATACTGCACACAGCCTCTGGGTCGAAAGCCCCGAATGTGAATTTCCGCCGTACCCGCGCCCTCGATCTGCGCTCCCATCGCGCGCAGGAAGTCCTGCAGCGCCAGGATCTCCGGCTCGCGGGCGGCGTTTCGGATGACCGTCTCCCCTTTTGCGCCACAGGCGGCGAGCATGGCGTTCTCAGTAGCGCCCACGCTGGGAAAGCGCAGTTCGATCACCGCGCCCCATAGTCTTTCCGCGCGGCAGATGAGCGCGCTCCCCTCTTCCTCGATCCGCGCCCCCAGCGCTCGCAGCGCCTGCAGGTGCAGGTCGATCGGGCGTTTGCCCAGCCTGCAGCCGCCGGGCAGGCTCAGCCGCGCCTCGCCGCAGCGGGCAAGCAGCGCGCCCATGAAGATCACCGAGGAGCGCATTTCCGCCATCAGCTCATGGGGGATGGCGCAGGCAGAGAGCGTGCTGGAATCTATGTAGACCGTTCCCTCCCGGCGGCAGGCGGTACAGCCCAGACAGCGCAGGATTTTGAGCGCGTTCTCCACGTCTGACAGTGCCGGGACCCGCAGCAGCTCGCAGCGCTGCGGCGCGAGGATCGCCGCCGCCAAAATCGGCAGGCAGGCGTTTTTTGAGCCCTGGATCTGCACTGTCCCTTCCAGACGCTCGCCGCCGCGAATATGCCAAATGTCCATAAACAATACCCCCGTGCATGGATTCAGCCCATCCTATGCACAGGGGCACTTTTCGTGTTACTGCCTGCAGAGGCTCAAAATCTCCTCAACGATTCTGTCCGTGGCCTCCGGGACGGAGAGGGCGCGCATGGCGTCGGACATGACGGCAAGCGTCTTTTGATTGCCCAGCAGGTCCTTCACCGTGTCGAGCAGGGACTTTGCGTCAAACTCACCCTCCAGCAAGACCTTTGCGCCGCCGGCGCGCTCGAGCACCCGGGCGTTTTTCTCCTGATGGTTATCCGTCACGTTCGGGGACGGGACGATCAGCGAGGGCTTGCCGAGATAGGTCAGCTCCGCCAGCGTAGACGCGCCCGCGCGGCACATGATCAGATCCGCCGCCGCCATCATGCGCGGCATGTCGTAGATGTACTCCCGCACATCGGCATTGCAGGTCGCGCTGTCAAAGGGCAGCTCCCCGAGCTTCTCGCTGATTTTGGCAAAATCGCGGCTGCCGATGGCGTGGGTCAGGCGAAAGTTCCGCTGTCCCTTCAAAAGCGGCAGCAGCTCGACCAGGATGTTGTTCATATGCCCCGAGCCGAGAGAGCCCCAGACCGAGACGACAAGCTTCTCACCGTCCCGCAGCCCCAGCTCCCGCCTGGCGTCCTCCTTCGTGTAAGCGGCAAACGCACCGCGCACCGGCGTCCCCGTGACGCGGACTCTGTCGGGGTCGGGGTAATGCCTGCGGCTGTCCTCAAAGCCCACCAGAATGCGATCCACATGCTTTGCCAGCAGCTTCGTGGTGAGACCGGGGAAGGCGTTGCTCTCATGCACGAGGGTGGGGATATGGCTTTTCGCCGCCGCCATCAGCACCGGGTAGCAGACATAGCCCCCCGTGCCGATCACGGCGTCCGGCTGAAAGTCGCGGATGATGCGCTTTGCCTCCCGCTCGGAGATGAGCACGTTTTTCACCGTGTCCAGATTGTGCGCGATCGCTTCGAGGCTTTTGCCGCGGGCAATATTGGTAATGCGCAGGGGCTTGATGTCGTAGCCCTCCCGGGGTACGAGGGACATTTCCATCTGCCCCTCGGCGCCGAGGAAGAGAAACTCGCTCTCCGGCATCAGCTCCCGCAGCCGTCCGGCCACCGCAAGCGCGGGATTGACGTGCCCCGCCGTCCCGCCGCAGGTAAAGATAAATTTCATTCTATATCTCCTATCAAGCAAACACTGACCACTAACCACTGACCACTGACCGCTACGTCTCCAGCACGTCCCGCGACGCACTGAGTATGATCCCCATCTCCCCGAGCTGAATGAGCAGCGCCGTGCCGCCGTAGCTGAAAAACGGAAGGGAGATGCCGGTGCAGGGCAGCAGATTTGTGACCACGCCGACGTTAAAAAAGACCTGGATCGCAAGCAGGGTCGTCAGCCCCGCGCACACGAGGAAGGCAAAGCGACTGCGGCAATGCAGGGCGATCCAGTAGCCCCGCAGGATGAGCAGAGCAAAAAGCACGAGGATCAGCGCCGCGCCGATGAAGCCCAGCTCCTCACAGCAGACGGAGAAGATGAAGTCGTTGTGCTCCTCGGGCAGATACAGGTACTTCTGCCGGCTTCCGCCGAGGCCGAGGCCGCTCAGCCCGCCCGAGCCGATGGTATACAGAGACTGCACGATCTGATAGCCCTCGTCGGAGGAGCTGGAGAAGGGGTCGCGCCAGGTCATGATGCGCGTGGAGGCATAGGGAAAGAAGGTCAGCAGTACCAGAAGCCCCGCGCCGAGCGCGCCGAAGGCGGCGGCAAACCAGCCGACCCCCACGCCGCCGAGAAAGAGCATCACCGCGCCGACGGCGAGGATGATGATGGAGGCGGAGAAGTGCGGCTCTAACACCAAAAGCCCCACGATCGCGCCCAAAAGCCCCAAAAAGGGCAGCAGACCGTAACGGAAGCTGCGCATCTTCTCCCGGTAGCGGCAGATGAGCACCGAGAAGGACAAAATCACCGCGAGCTTGGCAAGCTCCGAGGGCTGTACCGTGAGCCCGCCGACGCCGAGCCAGCGGCGGGAGCCGTTGGCCTTCACCCCGATCACCGGCACAAGCGCCAGCAGCACCAGCGTGAAGATCAGAAAGGGGAAGGCGTAGCGCCGGTAAAAGCCCATGGGGAGACGCGAGGCAAGCAGCATCGCCGCGACGCCCAGCAGGGCAAACACGAACTGCCGCACGAAATAATAGGCGGCGTTGCCCCCGGTGACGCGCCCGGGGTCATAGTAGGCGCGGGGAAAGCTGGACGAGAGCACCATAATGACCCCGATCGCAAGCAGCCCCAGCACCAGCAGCAGAAAACTCAAATCCATCCGGCCTCTCACGCTTTTGGGCTCAACGCCGGAAAAGTCGGCGAGGCGGGCGCCGTCATAGCGCAAAAAACCACCTCCCCGACTTCAAATCAAATCACATGTAGCGGGCGTACACCCCAATATAGGATATGATCGCAAAGACCAGAGATATGCCAGTAAAAAGAACAAAAAGTTCTTTTTCTTTCCACTTTTTTCCCGTCCATCCGCCCATTTCCAGATGGTGGTGAAAGGGAGCCATGCGAAAGACCCGCTTGCCGTGGGAGAGCTTGAAGTAGCCGACCTGAATGATGTCGCTGAGGGTCTCGATGATGAAGATGACGCCGAGGGTGATGAGGATCAGCGGAATGTCGTAGGCGAAGGCCAGCGCCGCGATGGCGCCGCCGAGAAAGAGCGAGCCGGTGTCCCCCATGAAGACCTTGGCGGGGTTGAAGTTATACACGAGAAAGCCCATCAGACCGCCCACAAGCCCGGAGGCGAAGATGCCGAGCTGCAGGTACTGCTGCCCCCAGGTGAAGCTCAGGATCACGAAAAACAGCACGACCGGGAGGGAAGTGCCTGTGGCGAGACCGTCCACCCCGTCGGTGATGTTGACGGCGTTCACGGTGCCGACGATCACGAAGGCAGCAAAGATAAAATACAGCCACTCGGGCATATGGATGGTTCTGCCGGAGAAGGGCACATAGAGGTTCGGGCGCAGGTAGCCGATATGGCGCATCAGCAGCACGAACACCAGCGCCGCCGCCAGCTGCAGCAGGAACTTTGCCCGCGCCGAAAGGCCGGTATTCTGGTGATGGCGGATCTTCTCCCAGTCGTCCAGAAAGCCGATCAGCCCGAACACGCAGGCGAAGAGCAGCACAAAGATATGCACGAACTCCCCGTGCAGCATCCCCTCAAAGCCCACGGTAAGGCACACAAAGGCCACCGCGAAAATGAACATCGCGCCGCCCATGGTGGGGGTCCCGGCCTTGGACATGTGCCAGGTGGGGCCGTTTTCCTTGATCTCCTGCCGGGCTTTTTCCTTTTTCAGCCAGGGGATGTAATATTTTCCGAAGGCCGTCGAAAAACAGAAGGCCAGCACAAACGCGCAAATCAGCTTTATGGTCATGGCTATTTCTCCATTTGTCTCTTTAACGCCGCTTGTCTCTTTAACACCGCGGCAACGATCTCGCGCTCATCCATGTGGCGCTTTTCATGGCCTACCTCCTGGTAGTCCTCATGTCCCTTGCCGGCAAGCAATATTACATCACCGGGCTGTGCGTTGTCAAGAGCCCAGGCGATGGCCTCTTCCCGGTCGCAGATGACCTGCGTCGGGGTGGAGCTTCCCCGCATCCCGGCGGTGATCTCCTCAATGATGGCCATGGGCTCCTCGGTGCGGGGATTGTCGCTCGTGACGATCACGAGGTCGGCAAGCTCCGCGGCGATCCTGCCCATGATGGGGCGCTTCAGGCGATCCCGGTCGCCGCCGCAGCCGAAGAGGACAACGAGCCGCCCCTTCGTCACCGGGCGCAGGGAGCTGAGCACCTTCTCCAGCGCGTCCGGCTTGTGGCAGTAGTCGATGAGCACCGTGCAGTCCTTCCCCGTCGGCACCAGCTCCAGCCGTCCCTTGACGCCCTTTGCGTCGCGCATGGCGTCGGCGCAGTCGGCAAGCGGAAGGCCGAGGGCAAGCCCCGCCGCCATGACGGCGAGGGCGTTATACACCGAAAAGCTCCCCGGGATGCCGAGATGGGTCTCTACGCACTCGCCCTGATAGCCTGCGGTGAAATCCACACCCGAGGCGGCAAGGCGGATGTTCTCAGCTTTGAGCGCCGCGTCCTTCTCGGCGGCATAGCCCAGCGCCCGGCACGCCGCGCCCTGCAGCATGAACTCCGCCCAGTGATCGTCGAGGTTGAAGCAGCCTGTATCACAGCGGGAAAAGAGCAGACGCTTGGCCGCGGCGTAGTCCTCCATCGTGCCGTGAAAATCCAGATGATCCTGGCTCAGATTCGTATACACCGCCACATCGAAGTGCACGCCGCCGACACGCTCCAGACTCAGCGAGTGGGAAGAAACCTCCATCACCACATGGCTGCAGCCCGCGTCCGCCATCCGGCGAAAGAGGCGCTGGAGATCGTTCGATTCCGGGGTGGTGCGCTCGGTGTGGAGCATTTCGTCCCCGATCATGTTGCCGTTGGTGCCGATCAGCCCCACCTTTGCGCCCAGCTTTGCCTCTAAAAGATGCTTCATCAGGTAGCTCGTGGTGGTTTTGCCGCTGGTGCCCGTGATGCCGATGACGGTCATCTCGGACGCGGGATTTCCGAAGAAGTCCCGGCTGCAGAGCGCAAGCCCCAAACGGCAGTCGTCGGTCAGAACGCAATTTGTCTTATCCTCCGGCAATTCCTCGCAGAGGATCGCCGCCGCGCCCTTCTCCCGCGCCATGGGGATGAAGCGGTGCCCGTCGGAGGCAAAGCCCCGCACCGCGACGAAAAGCTCCCCCGGCTGCACCTTGCGCGAGTCGTAGCAGACGCCGGTGATCTCGGTCTCCGGGTCGGCGGTGCAGGACAGGACCTTGATATTTTGAATGATGTCTTTCAGTTTCATAGTCAATAAATTCCCAACATGGTTTCGTCTGAGTCCATGAGCGTCACCGTGACCACACTGCCGTGGGTCAGCAGGGTTCCCGGGGCGATGCTCTGGGTGCTGACGCGCTGCTCCCCCGTCTCACCGACAGGGCTTACGGTACGCAGGTAGAGGCCGTAATAAGAGAGGGTGTCGCGCGCCTGCTCGTAGGACATGCCCACGAGTTCCGGCAGGCTCTCCACATCCTCGGAAGGCTCCGCGCCGAGATAGAGGATGATCTCGGTGCCGCGGGCGATGCTCTGCCCGGCGGCGGGAAGCTGCCCGGTCACAGTGTCGCCGCTGCCGATGCTGCGGTAGCGAAGCGAGGCTTCCCTGACCCGGTTTGCCGCCTCATAGACGTTCAGCCCCGCGAGGGACGGCACCTGCACATCCATGCGCGCGGTCTCATCCTCGCTCAGATCCGGTTCCACGCCCAGATAGGGCAGAATATCCGCCATCATCGCCCCCACAACCGGCGCCGCCATCTGTCCGCCGCTGACGTACACGCCGGAGGCGTTGGAGGGTGTGTCGAGGAAGACCAGTACCGCGATCTGCGGATCGTCCGCCGGGGCAACGCCGATGAAGGAGACGATATACTGCTTGACGCCGGTCTGTGCTTCCAGGCTGACCTTTTCACTGGTGCCGGTTTTGCCGCCGATGCGGTAGCCCGCAACCGCGGCGTTGCGCCCGGTGCCCTCCTTGGGGTCGCCCACCACCTGCTCAAGGATCGCGCGCACCTTGGCGCTGGTCTCCTCGCTGATGACCTGGCGGCGCAGCGTCGGCTGCCGCTCCGAGGCGACAGAGCCGTCCGGGTTCAAGACCTGCCGCACCACATAGGGCTGCATCAGATAGCCGCCGTTTACGCAGGCGGAGACCGCCGTGATGAGCTGCAGCGGCGTGATCGTAAAGGTCTGCCCGAAGGAGGCCGCCGCAAGCTGCGACAGGTTTCGCTCGGAGCAGAAGGTATTCTCGCTCCACCAGATGCTGCCGCTCTCGCCGGCAAGGTCGATGCCCGTGCGGGCAGAGAGCTGCTCGTCCGGGTTCCCGGTCTTGTCAAGGAAGCCGAAGGCCTCGCAGTAGTCGTAAAAGCGTTCCGCCCCCACGCGCAGGCCGATGTTCACGAAAGCCGCGTTGCAGGAGTGCTGCACCGCCTGGGTGAGGTTTTGAGAGCCGTGCCCCTCGGTTCTCCAGCAGCGGATGGGGCTGCTGCGCCCCTTGACGCTGACGCTTCCGGGGCAGAAGAAGCTGCTCTGCTCATTGACGACGCCCTCCTCCAAAGCCATGGAGAGCGTGATGATCTTGAAGGTGGAGCCGGGCTCGTAGGTGTCGGAGAGGGCTTTGTTGCGCCACTGCCGCACCTGCGCCGCCTGGCGGATGGCCGATTTTTTCTCGGGGTCGGGTTCCGCGTCGATGATGGCCTGCACCTCGTCGCTCACGTCGAGAAAGTGGTTGAGGTCGTAGCCGTCGAGAGAGGCCATGGCGAGGATCGCGCCGGTTTTCACGTCCATTGCGATCGCGCCCGCGCCGTTTTGAATGTCAAAATCCGCCACGGCCTGCCGAAGCTGCTTTTCGATGTAATACTGGATCGTGCTGTCGATGGTGGTCACGATGTCGCAGCCATCCTCGCCCGGCTCAAATTCCTCGAACTGCTCAAACAGGAGGTCGGTGCCGAATGCGTTGGTCATGCGCCGTGTGCGTCCGGCCGTGCCGGAGAGCAGGCTGTCATACCGCGCCTCGATCCCCTCAAGCCCCGTGTTGTCCGTCCCGACAAAGCCGATCAGGTGACAGGCCAGGGACGAATTGGGGTAATAGCGCTTGGTGTCGGTCTCAAGCCGCACGCCGCGCAGATTGTTGTCGTTTTTAAACTGCCGCACCGCGTCGGCCTGCTCGCGCTCGAGCTTGCGCGCAACCGTAACGTACCAGGAGCCGGTCTGAGCGCATTTTTGCAGCAGCTCGTCGTACTCCAGTCCCAGAATGCGGCTCAGCCCCTGCGCGATCAGCGCCGGATCTTCCTCGTAAGCCTGGATCTCCGCGGGGCTCACATAGACGTTATCCACCGAGGCGGACACCGCCAGCGTCTGCATTTTCGTGTCATAGATCACGCCTCTGGCCGCGGCGGTGGGCGCGTCGCGAAGCTGCTGCTCCAGGGCGAGCTTCTCATAGCGCTCGTGATCCAAAATCTGGAGCTGAAAGAGCCTTGCCAGCAGCAGCGCAAAGAGCGCAATGCCGAACACCGCCATCAGCACCAGCGCGCGCCGCAGCATCTGCCGGTTAGGCGCGCTTGTGGTTTTCTCCGAACTCATGCATAAGCCTCCGTAAAACTACTTCAGCTTATCCATATTCGGCTCTTATCCCGAAAATGCTATTTTTCTATTGTAATAATCTGTCCCGGGGCGCATTTTTGCAGCCCCAGCTCTTCGTATGCGATGCGCTCCAGCTCCGCGAGGCTCAGGCTGCTCTCGACCCGGGCGCTCAGAACGGCGATCTCCTCTGTAAGCGCCGCGTTTTCCTTTTCCAGCTTTGCCGCGCGATCGTTCACCGCGGCAAGCTTGATCGAGCACAGCAGGCTCAAAACCAGCATCACCGCCGCGGCAGACAGGCACACGGCGCGAAACAGCATTTCGTTAACTTGCTTCATACACGCTCCGCAACTCGCAGCTTGGCGCTGCGGGAGCGCGGATTTCTGTTTATCTCGTCCTCGCTCGGTAAAATGGGCTTGCGGCTGACGCTCCTGAGCGTCTTAACAAAGCCGCAGGTGCAAACGGGCGCTTCCCGCGGGCAGGTGCAGCCGTTCTCCCTTGCCGCGATCCCGGATTTCACGATCCGATCCTCCAGCGAGTGGAAGCTGATGACGCAGAGCCTGCCGCCCTGGTTCAGCTTGTCGGGCGCGGTGTCCATCATGGATGCGATCGCCCCCAGCTCATCGTTCACGGCGATGCGGATGGCCTGGAAGCTGCGCTTGGCCGGGTGCTGCTTTTCCCGCAGGGCCGGCGCGGGCAGGGCGGCTTTTATGATCTCCACCAGCTCCATCGTGGAGGAGATCGGCGCTTTCTCCCGTGCGGCGAGGATGCCCGCCGTGATGCGCCGTGCATAGCGCTCCTCCCCGTAATCCCAGAGGATGCGGTTGAGGCGATTTTCATCCCAGGTGTTTACGATCTCGAAGGCCGTAAGCTTTGCCGAACCGTCCATGCGCATGTCGAGCGGCGCGTCCTGCATGTAAGAAAAGCCGCGCTCCGCCTCGTCAAGCTGCGGGGACGATACCCCCAGATCGAAGAGCATCCCGTCCACGCCTTCGATCCCGAGGGAATCCAGGATCGCCGCAGCGTCGGCAAAGTTGCCGTGCACCAGCTTCACCTTCTCCCCAAAGGGCGCAAGGCGTTTTCCCGCGCGTTCGATGGCGGTTTCATCCCGATCAATGCAAATAAGACGGCCCGTGGTCAGGCGGGAAGCGATCTCAAACGAGTGCCCGCCCATCCCCAGCGTGCCGTCCAGGTAAAGCCCATCCGGTTTTATGTTCAGGTTATCCATGCATTCCTGCAGCAGCACGGAAACATGCTTCGGCGCATCCATCAAAATTCCAACTCCTCCATCACGGCGGCGATATTCTCCGGCGTGGTTTCCGCCGCGAAGACGGCGCTCCAGGCCTCGCTGTCCCAGAGCTCCGCGTGGTTGTTGCAGCCCACGACCGTCACGTTTTTGGTAAAGCCCGCGTAATCCCGCAGGTTCTGGGGGATCAGCGCGCGCCCCTGCGCGTCCAGCTCACAGCGGGCGGCATGGGCAAAAAGCGGGCGCATTTTGCGCTGCTTCACATAGGGCATGGCGCTGACCTTGTCGGAAAAGCTCTGCCATGCCTCGCTGCTGTAGGCGCAGAGGCAGCGATCCATGGACAGCGTGATGAAAAAGACCTCGCCCAACTCGTCCCGGAGCTTGGCGGGGATGAACAAACGCCCCTTGTTGTCAAGGGAATGCTGGTATTCACCTGTCATGGATTTTCACCTCACACCTGTGGGAGAATGCGCCATTTTCCACCACTTCAAACCACTTTGCAAATTTATTATAGGGTAGCCCCTATCAAAAAGCAAGAGAAACTTTTCGTTGTTTTTTGTCATTTTTCTTATACTTGTCGCAGTCTACAAAATCTTGTATACAGCGTAAAAAAATACCCATATATCGGAATTTCCCGATATATGGGTGAAAAACATTTTCAATCAGTCCTCAATTTCAGGGACGATGGGGCTTGCCATCCTGGGGGCGGGCGGCGTCTTTTTCGACTGCGCGTCGATCCTCGCGAAGGCGCTGCGCTTTGCGCGGACGATTTCCAGCGCGGAGGCAAGGCTCTCCTCCGTCTGGCGCATCACGTCATCCGTGTAGTCGCCGGCGATGCGCTGAAGCTCCCTGGATCTGGCCTCGGCGGTGGCGATCATCTCCGCGCTTCTTGCGCGGGCGACACGCATGACCTCCTGCTGTTCCACCAAGCTGCGGGCCATCTCCTCCGCGTTCTTGCGCAAAGCCTCGGCCTCGCGCTTGGCGTTGCCGATGAACTCATCGCGCGCCGCGACCAGGCGCTTCGATTCCGCAATGGCGCTGGGCAGATTGTTCTTGATGTCGGTGATGATCTGAATGGCCTTGTCCCGCTCGATGATGCACTTGTCGTTGCCCAGGGGAACGCCCCAGGCATCCGTCACCATGGCGTAGAGTGTGTCAAGCTGCTCGATAATGTTGCTCGCGGCCATTATTTTTTCCTCCAAAGCTGTGCTTTCCGCTGAATATCCCCGATGATCTCATTGGGGACAAGCCCCGTCAGATCCGCCCCGTACATTGCCATCTCCCGCACCACGGAGGAGGAGAGGAAGGTATACTTTTCGCTGGCGGTGAGGAACATGGTCTCCATCTCGGGATTGATTTTCTTGTTGATGAGGTTCATCTGAAACTCGTACTCAAAATCCGATGCGGCGCGAAGCCCCTTGACAATGACAGCGCCCTGAAATTGCCTGGCATACTCCGCCAGCAATCCATCTGACGTATCCACCACCACGTTGGGATAGCGGCTCACCGCGCGCTGCACCATGTCGAGCTTCTCCTCCACCGTGAACATGGGGGAAGGCTTTGCCGCGTTGTGCATCACGCAGACCACCACGCGGTCAAAGATCCGGGAGGCGCGGCGGATGATGTTCAGATGGCCGAGGGTGATGGGATCGTAACTGCCGGGGCAGATGGCAATGCTCATGCTTCAGGCTTCCTTCGTGTACAGACAGATTTTGACCTTGCCGTAGCGGTACTCCTTTTTGCGCAGATAAGGCGCGTGCATATCCGGCAATTCCGTTTCGCGGCGAGCTTCACAGATAATTATACCACCATCCGACAGGTTGTCAACCGAATTGATGGTTTTCAGCACCGGCTCGTACAAGCCCGCGTCGTAGGGGGGGTCGACGAAAATAAGGTCGAACTTCCCGGCTGTACGCAGAAAGTCGAGGGCGTTCTGCTGCAGCACCGGGGCGGAGAGATTGCAGGTTTTGAGGTTTTCCTTCACGATGCGCACGCTCTCGCGGCTCTCGTCGACGAATACCGCCTCGCTTGCGCCGCGGCTGAGCGCCTCGATGCCGAGTTGCCCTGTGCCCGCGAAAAGGTCGAGCACACGGCGGCCTTCGATGTCAAATTGCAGGATGTTGAACACCGCCTCCTTCACGTTATCCGTGGTGGGTCGAATGTCGTAATTCTCCGGGGTTTTCAGCCTTCTGCCTCTGGCAGAGCCGGTGATAACGCGCATTTCAATCTCCTTCCTTATTGGCTCCCCCTGCGGGGGAGCTGTCCGGCATTCGGCCGGACTGAGGGGGTGCTTCTTCTTGATGAAAATAATCGTATACAGCCTGCGCCGTGTTCTTCGGCACCACGAGCCTGAGCTGCTCCACATTCGCCTCGCGGATGGCGCGCACAGACTTGAAGGCCTTCATCAGATCGCTCCGGCGCTTGGGGCCGACGCCCTCGATCTTATCGAGCGTGGAATTGTAGCTCTCGTTTCTGAGTTGCCGCTGATAGGTGATGGCGCTGCGGTGGGTCTCCTCCTGAATATTGCCGACGAGGGCGAACACGGCCTGGTTGCCGCTGATGCCGATCTCCCGCCCGTCGGGGGTAATGAGCGCCCGGGTGCGGTGCCGGTCGTCCTTGACCATGCCGAAAATCGGCACAGAGAGTCCCAGCTCCCGTACCGCGCGCTCGGCGGTCGCGGCGTGTACGTCGCCGCCGTCGATGAGCAGCAGATCGGGCAGGGGCGCAAACTTCTCGTCCCCGTCCACATAGTGCTGAAAGCGGCGATGCACAGCCTGGTACATGCTGGCATAGTCGTCCTGCCCGTCGAGATCGCGCATGCGGAACTTGCGGTAATCGCGCTTCAGGGGCTTGCCGTCCACATGCACGGTCATGGCGGCGACGATGCCCGTGTCACCGAGGTTTGAAATGTCGAAGGCCTCAATGCGCATGGGGAAGCTTTCCAGCTCCAGCGCCTTTTGCAGCCATTCGAGCGTCTTGGAGCGGCGCTGGGCTTGGGTGGTGCGGCGCTGGATCTCCTCCCGTGCGTTTACCGCCGCGCTCTCGATGAGACGCAGACGCTCGCCGCGCTTGGGCGTCTCGATATAAATGCGTCTGCCCGCCGTCTCGCTCAGAAGCGTCTCCAGCTCCTCCCGATCCTCGATCTCCACCGGGAGCAGGATGGACTTCGGCCAGCCGCCGCGATGGGCGGTGTAATACTGCCGCACAAGGTCGGAGACGGCATCATTGTCCTCCTCCAGAGGCTCCTCCATCATCTCCACGTCCTTGCCCGCGAGGTCGCCGTCCACAAAGTGGAGCACCGTAAAGCAGGTCTTCGCCCCCCGGCAGAAGCCGATGGCGTCCGTATCCGCAAAGGCGGTGGAGATCACGCGCTGTTTATGCTGAAGCGACTCGATCGCCCGCAGGCGATCCCGCAGCGCGGCCGCCCGCTCAAAGCGCAGCTCCTCCGCCGCCTGCTCCATGTCATGGCGAAGCTGCTCGATCAGCTCCCCGCTCTTACCGTCGAGGATCAGCACGGCCTGCATCATGCGGGCGCGGTAGTCCTCCGCGGAGCTGTCGCGCAGGCACCAGCCCGCACAGCTTCCCATGTGGTAGTTGAGACAGGGGCGCTCCTTGCCGATGTCGCGCGGGAACTTGCGGGAGCAGTCCGGCAGCAGCAGCGCTTTCGAGACGGTGTTGATGATGTCCCGCGTCTGGCTGCGCCCGCCGAAGGGGCCAAAGTAACGCGCCCCGTCCTTTCCGGCGCGGCTTGCGATGCTCATGCCCGGGTATTCCTGCTTCAAGTCCACCCGGATAAAGGGATAGCCCTTATCGTCCTTCAGGAGAATGTTATAGTGGGGCTTATGGCGCTTGATGAGGGAGTTTTCCAGTACCAGCGCTTCAAACTCGCTGCCCGCGACGATGACGTTAAAATCCGCCACCTTCTCCACCATGGCCGCCACCTTGGGCAGATGCTCCCCGTGGAAATAGCTGGTGACGCGGTTTTTGAGCTTTTTGGCCTTGCCGACATAGATGACCTCATTGTGTTCATCGAGCATGATGTACACACCCGGCAGCAGCGGCAGGCGGTTGGCTTTATCCTGTAACTCCGGAAGATGTTGCTGCATGATCCTGATCCTTTCCGAAAATGCACCACAGCGTGACCGAAGCGATGACGATCACGCCGCCGATCAGGGCAAAAAGCCCCGGTCTCTCGCCATCAAAGAGCAGCACCCATACGGGGTTTAAAAGCGGCTCCACCGCGCCGAGCAGCGCGCAGGCCAGCGGCGGGCAGTACTCGCTCGCCTTCACATAGAGGATATAGGCGATGCCGAGCTGGAGAATCCCCAGCACCAGCACACAGCTGATTGTCGTGAGATTCAACACCGGGTGCGTCGCCGCGATATTGGGAAGCCCCACGAAAAAGGCGAAGAGCTGCCCGATCAAAATCGCGCTGAAGCGAGCTTCCTGGTCGAGCTGCTGCACGGCGAGGTACATCCCCGCCATCAGCATCCCCGAGAGGATGGCGACACAGTTACCCAGCACCGTGGAGGGGCCGAGCCGGTCGAAGAAAAAGA
>CACZXQ010000016.1 GCA_902785115.1 Oscillospiraceae bacterium
GAAGGCCTCGTGACCCGGGGTGTCGAGGAAGGTGATGGGGCTGCCGTTGATTTCGACGGTGTAAGCGCCGATGTGCTGCGTGATGCCGCCGGCCTCGCCCGAGACCACGTTTGCGTGGCGGATGTAGTCAAGCAGGGAGGTCTTGCCGTGGTCAACGTGACCCATGACCACCACGACGGGGGCGCGGGGCTTGAGATCCTCGGCCTTATCCTCATGGTCGTCGATAAGGCGCTCTTCCACGGTGACGATGACTTCCTTCTCCACCTTGCAGCCAAGCTCCATCGCGACGATGGCGGCGGTGTCGTAATCGATGATCTCGGATACGGAGGCGAACACGCCGAGCTTCATGAGCTGCTTGATGACCTCGGAAGCGGTCTTCTTCATGCGTGCCGCCAGCTCGCCCACGGAGATCTCATCGGGGATCTCGACCTTGAGCTGCTGCTTGCGCGCGATCTCAAGCTGCAGCTTCTGCATCTTGTCGCGCTCCTCCTGGCGGCGCTTGGAGGAAGGCGCCTGCTGGCGCTGCTTGTTCTTGCCGCCGATCTTCTCCTTCTTGCCGCCGGAGAAGTTGTTGTTGCGGCCGCCGCCGACGTTCTTCGCGCCGGCCATATCTTCAAACTTTTCGTTGTACTTCTCAATGTTGACAGCAGCGCCGCCGCGGGTATCTACCACGCGCTTTTCCGCCACCTGGCGCGGCGTGTGGGGCTTGGCGGGCTTCTCCTGCTTCGGCTGCTGGGGCTGCTGGACAGGCGCCTTCTGCTGGGGCTGCTGTGCCGGTGCCTTCGCGCTCTGTGCCGCCTGCTGGGGCTGCTGGACAGCTGCGGGCTTTGCTTCCGGCTTCTTCTCCTCCACTGGCTTGGGAGCCGGGGTCTTGAAGATCTCCTCCAGGCTCTCCACCTGGTGATGCTGCGTCATGTATTCGAAGATAACGTCCAGCTCGTGATCCTCCAGCACCTGGGCGGTGCTCTTGGGAGGCGTGAGATAATCCGTGAGGATCTTCACGATATCCTTGGACGGAACGTCGAAATCCTTCGCTACCTCACGAACTCTATACTTAATCAGGCTCATACGTTAGTCCTCCTTTTTCCGTTCCACTTGTTTCTCTCTTTGGCCGTTTCGCTTTTTCGCCGCTCGGCTTTGGAAAAGCGGCGGGCGACCTCTTCGGCGGTCTCGCCGTAACGTGCGGCGTCGAGCTCTGTCAGACGCTTGACAAGGGCGTTGGCAAAGCCCAGATCGGTTACCGCCGCCATGGAGCAATCCCCCTGCCCCAGAGCGCCGCCCAGCTCTTCCTTGGTGAAGGGCAGCTCCAGCAGCAGGCAGCTGCGGCCGCCGGTATAGCCCTCGGCGCGCTTGCGGGCATTGGGCGATGCGTCCGACGCGAGCAGCAGGAGCTTTCCCTTGCCGCCGCGCACGGCCTCGCCGGCGTTGTTTTCCCCGGATTGCAGGGCGTTGGCTCTGCGCATCAGGCCGAGGAATTTGAGCGTTTTTTCTCTCATTCGCCACGCTCCATCTGCGCGTTCAGCGCCTCATAGACCTCCTGCGGGATCGGGCAGGAGAAGGCGCGCTCCAGCGCCCTGGCCTTTACGGCTTTTTTGAGGCACTGCCCATCGGGGCAGACATAGGCGCCCCGCCCATTGGCCTTGCCCTTGAAATCCAGGCTGATCGCCCCCTCGGGGGAGCGTACCACCCGGATCAGTTCCTTTTTGGGCTTCATCTCGCGGCAGCCCAGGCACTGCCGCATGGGGATCTTCTTTTGCACAGGACTGCCTCCTTAACTCAATAATGAATACTGAAGACTGAAAAATGAATCATTGCGGTGTCGCTGCGCGACGGATTGAAATCTCGGGCAGCCGAGGGCGTCGGCCCCTACGTTCTCCCGTCTCTTAGGTCACGGGGCGCTGCTTACGCTTCGCTCTCGGGCTTTATATCAATCTTAAAGCCGGTGAGCTTGGCGGCGAGGCGGGCGTTCTGGCCTTCCTTGCCGATGGCGAGGGAGAGCTGGCTGTCCGGCACGATAACGCGGCAGCTCTTGCCGTCCTCAAGCATGGTGACGCTCACCACCTCGGAGGGGGAGAGGGCTGCGGCGATGTACTCCTCGGGGTTCTCGGAATAGTTGACGATGTCGATCTTCTCACCGCCGAGCTCGCTGACGATGGCGGCAACGCGCCCGCCGCGCGGGCCGACGCAGGAGCCGATGGCGTCCACATTGGGGTCGGCGGACCAGACGGCCATCTTGGTGCGGCTGCCGGCCTCGCGCGCGATGGACTTGATCTCCACGGTGCCGTCAAAGATTTCGGGCACTTCCAGCTCGAACAGGCGCTTGACCAGACCCGGATGCGTGCGGGAGATGAGCACCTGGGGGCCGCGGGTGGAGTTGCGCACCTCGACGACGTAGACCTTGATGCGGTCGCCCTCGGTGAGATTTTCACCCTTGATGCATTCGTTGGGGCTGAGCATGGCCTCGGTGTACTCGCTGTTGGAGGAGATGCGGATGGACACGGCGCCGTTTCTCGGCTCAATATGGCTGACGACGCCGGTGAGGATCTCGTGCTCCTTGGAGGTGAACTCCTCGTAAATCAGGCCGCGCTCGGCCTCGCGGATGCCCTGAATGATGACCTGCTTTGCCGACTGGGCGGCGATGCGGCCGAACTTCTTGGTCTCCACCGGGATGGGGACGATGTCGCCGGGCTTGGCGCGGCGGCTGTATTTCTTCGCGGCCTCGAGATTGATCTCGTGGCTGGGGTCTTCGACCTCGTCCACAACGGATTTCATCACGTTCATCTCGATGCGCTTTTTGTCCTCGTCGAGAATGACCTCCACGTTATCCTCGCACTCGGGATTGTCGCGGCGGAAGGCCGTCAGCATCGCCTGACGGATCTTGTCGTACATATAATTGCGGGGAATGCCCTTTTCCTTCTCGATATCCTCGATGGCTTCAAAAAATTCTGCGTTCATGCTGATTCTCTCTCCTGTTCAAAATGAAACGTGCAAATTGACTTTTGCGACCTGGGCTTTTTCAAATGTCAGCGTCTCACCGCCGATGAGGATGCTCACGCTGCCGTCGGTATAGCCGCTGAGACTGCCGACGAAGCTTTTCTTACCCTCCAGCGGGCGGTAGAGCCGCACTTCCACCTCGTGACCCATAAACTGCGTAAAGTCGGAGGGGCGCTTGAGCTCGCGCTCAGCTCCGGCGGAACCCACCTCGAACACATAGCTCTCGGGGATGGGGTCTTCCTCGTCCAGGATCGGGTCGAGCCTGCGGCTGATGCGCTCGCAGTCGTCGATGCCGACGCCGCCGTCCTTATCAATAAAAACGCGCAGATACCAGGTGCCTGCCTCGCGGACGTACTCCACGTCCCACAGGCTGCAGCCCTCTTCCTCCACCACCGGGCGCACCAGGGCGGAGACCTTGTCGGTGAGCTTGCTCATTTTTCCTTACCTCAATGATTCACTAAAAAGGAGTGGGTCTTGCAACCCACTCCATGGAATACGAATCTTACCTTGATATAATACCACCGCATCTTGTATAATGCAAGCTTTTTTTGCGGCGGAACATGAACTTTTCATTTTCCTCTTTCCGAGATTCCGGGCAAAAACACTGTCAGGCGAGGCGCTCCCCGCAGAGCATACTTTGTGTATGGTCAAGGGGAGCAACGAAGCATGACGGCGTTTTTGCCGGAAGATCAGTATTGGAAGTCCGGGTTGTAGTGCTTATAGAACTCCTCGTAGCAGATGCCCTGCTCCATGATGAAGGTCGCGGCCTCCACGCCCACATAGCGGTAGTGCCAGGGCTCGTCCCAGCCGGTGAGCAGGAGCTTGCGGGTGGGGTAGCGCTTGATGAAGCCGTACTTGGCGCAGATGGAATCCAGGTACTCGTAGAACTTCTGGTTCATGTTCTCGTATACGAGCGGGGAGTTGTAGTGCCGGTCGTAGAGATCGACCGCGAGCCCCAGCTGATGCTCCGAGGCGCCGGGCTCCATGGTGATCTTCTTGGCCTTCTCCACCGCCTCCTGATACTCGGGCAGCAGCCAGATCTCCTTGCCCTCAAGACCCATGTTGACCGCGAGGCTGTAGGCCATGCCGTCAAAGAGCTGCTTCTGGTAGGAGTAGGAGCGGTAGGCGCTGCCGATATAGACGCCGAAGCCGTTGTCCCGCAGATCCTGCAGCATGGCCTCCAGATAGGGAAGCGCGGCGGATTCAAACATCATGTGGTACTGGCTGCCGGAAATCTCGGTCACATCCGGCGTATAGCTGGAGGAGAGCAGGTGAGAGGGGTCGGAATTAATAAGGGAGTACTGGGACAGGGTGATGTCGATATCGGGCCAGATGTCCTCGGTGGGCTCCGGCGTAGGCGTTGCGTTGAGCGCGGTGAAGCTCACGCTGTCGCTGTGGATGATGCCGCCGTCCACGCCGCCGACGATCACTTCGGCCTTTCTCTCGGCGCGGGAGCGCACCACCGTGTACAGCACGAGGCACAGCACCGCCATCACCAGTATCCAGGTCACGCGTTTACGGTACAAAGGGCGTTCACCTTCATTCGTATGCTTGTAAGTTCTTTTTATGATAGCACAGAGAACTTCGAAAGGCAAGTTCCGTATTTGTGGTCATTTCTTCCGGCGGAAGAACTTCTCCGGCTTCTCTTCCGGAAGCGAAGCGCCGCCGCGGTTCATGATGAACACATAAGCCCCGATCGCGGCCAGCGCCGCCGCGGAGGCGGCCACGATCACACCCACAAAGCTGCGGTGATCGCCGATGCTGCGTTCGCTCTGCGGCGCGGGTGTGGGCACTGCGGGAAAGGGCGAGGCCGCGGGCGCGCCGGACGCCGTCGGCGTCGGCACCGCCGGCGGCACGGTCGGGGAGGGGGAAGGCGACGGGCTTGCGGGCGCAGTGCTGACCTTGACCGTGTAGTTTACGGTAAAGCCCGCGTAGCTTACGGTAATGGTCTGCTGTCCGGCGCTCTCCAGGCGGGAAGGCGTATAGCTGTATCCCTCCGTTATGGGGGTGACGTTGTTGTGGTTCGACACAAGGTACAGCACCAACCCGCGGGTGTCAACGCTGTCTCCCACCTGATAGCTGAGCTTGTCGGGAAGCTGATAGAGGGAGAGATAGTCCGGCCGCTCCTCGCTCTCCACCGTGACGGTGAAGGTGCAGCTGTGTTCGCCGTAATGCACGGTGATGGTCTGGCTGCCCTCCTGCCCGAGATAACTCGGCTCGCAGAGCAGACCTTCGGAAATATCGCGGGTGCCGCGGTTCAGATAAGCCCGCACGGAGAGCCCGCGCGTGTCCAGCGTTTCGCCCACGACATAGCTTGTGCGGTAGGGGAGCGTCAGCACGCCGATGCCCTCAATGACCTCCGGCGCCTCGCTCACGCTCACATCGAAGCGGCAGCTCAGACCGTGATAGCTCAGCTCGATGCTCTGTGTGCCGGGGCTTCCGAGAAGGATGGGCGAAACCTGATAGCCGTCGCTGACGGTTTCACTGCTGCCGTCGGTATAGCTCAGAAGCAGCGTCAGCCCGCTGGTGTCCAGCGTGTCGCCCACGGAATAGGCGGTTTTAGCGGGAAGCGTCTGTACGCGCAGATCGGTGGCCTGCCGCTCGTTGACCGTGACGCTGATGACGGGGGAAACGGCGGTGGCCTGGATGCCGTTATTGGTGTTGGTGACCTCACAGTAATAGTGGGTCGTACCCGTGTAGGCGGTGCCCGGTTCATAGAAGGCGTCGGTGGCGTGGTCGATGCGGGTGCTGTAAGCACTGCTGCTGCCGGCGTACCACTGATAGCTGAGTGTTCCGCCGTCGCTGGTGCTCGCGGTGACGGAGACGTGGACGTTTTCCCCCGCATAGCAGCTCACGTTGGGGCCGGCGATCACCTTCGGCGTCTCAGGCCGCACGTCCACGCTCAAAAGAAAGCTGCGCTCATCGTTCACGCTCAGCACGGCGTCAAAGTCGCCCGCGCTGGTGGGGATGCCGCGCAGATAGACATTGGTGGTATCCAGTTGTTCGTCCAGGGTCAGCTCCACGCCGGGCGGCAGGCTGCCCGCCGCCACGAAGACGGAGCTGCCCGGCTCCAGGCTCGCGGCCAGATGGTTGAGCGTCTGCCCCACTTCCAGCGGCGCGGGATCGGGGAAGGTCACATCCGCCATCGCCACGGGGGGGCAGCGCAGCAGCAGGAGCAGGCTCACCGCCGCTGCGAGAATTGCTTTTTTCATGGGGGTCATATCCTTTCTGAGCCGCGCCTGTTCGGGCACAGCGCAAGATACTTGGCGATACTATATCACTTTTTGCTTGAAATGTCAACTTTTGTGAATTTTTTAAGGTTTTGTCGAAACTTTTCGGGCAGAAACGGTTGAAGTGAGGGGGGATTTGTGCTACTATAATTGTCAAAGAAGGTCGAAGGAGGCACGCATATGGCGAATCAGCAATGGTACAAAGCGATGTCGGTGTATCAGATCTGGCCCCGCAGCTTTTGCGACGGCAATGGCGATGGGATCGGGGATCTCTGGGGCGTGCTGGGGAAGCTGGATTATATCAAGAGCCTCGGGGTGGACGCGATCTGGTTTTCGCCGCTGTATCCCTCACCTAACGCGGATTTCGGCTACGATATCTCGGATTATATGGACATCCACCCGGATTACGGCAATCTGGAGGTCTTTCGTCAGGTGCTCGACGGCGCCCACGAGCGCGGGATGCGGGTGTTTATGGACCTGGTGGTGAACCATACCTCGGATGAACACCGCTGGTTTCTCGAGAGCAAAAAGGGGAAGGATAATCCCTATCACGACTATTATTATTGGCGCAAAGGCCGCACGGTAAACGGAAAGCGCCTGCCGCCGAATAACTGGACCTCGGTTCTGGAGGGCGGCGCCTGGGAATATGACGAGGGGCTGGACGAATACTATCTGCACCTTTTCGCGCGCAAGCAGCCGGATCTCAATATGGAAAACCCCAAGGTGCGCGAGGAAGTCAAAAATATCATGCGCTTCTGGCTGGACATGGGGGTGGACGGCTTCCGGGAGGATGTGATCACCTTCATCGCGAAGACCCCGGGGCTGCCGAACTGCTATCCGCCACTCCCGGTGGCAAACGGCATAAAGCACTACTCCAATCTCCCCGCGGCGCACGACTATTTGATGGAGTTCAAGCGGGACGTGCTGGATTTCTACGACTGCTTCACCGTGGGCGAAAGCCCGCATACGAACGCGGACATTGCCCTGCGCTATGTGACGGAGGGCGAAAACAAGGTGCTCGATGAGATGATCGCCTTCTCTCACATGGAGGCCGACTGCTTCATGACGGACATGATCCGCATGCCCTTTGATCTTCGCAAGATGAAGCGCGCCTTCACCGACTGGCAGATGAAGCTTGAGGGGCGCGCCTGGAACGCGCTCTACATCGAAAACCACGACCACCCGCGCATCATCAGCCGCTACGGCAGCGAGCGCTACCATGACGAGAGCGGCAAGATGCTCGCCGCCATGTACATCCTTCAGCGTGGCACGCCCTTTATTTACCAGGGGCAGGAGATCGGCATGACCAATCTGCGTCTGGAGAGCGTGAACCTGTATGAAGATGTGATGACCCACAACTCCGCGCGCGTCGCCTCAAAGTTTTTGCCGCGCAAGCACGTTTTGCGCATGGTGCAGGAGGGCTGCCGCGACAGCGCGAGAACGCCGATGCAGTGGTCGGACGCGCAATACGCGGGCTTTTCCACGGCGGTGCCCTGGTTCTATGTCAACGACAACTATGAGAAAATCAATGTCGCCGCGCAGGAGGATGACCCCAATTCGCTTTTGAACTTCTACCGGAAGCTTCTGCGTTTCCGCAAGGAGACGCCCGTCGCCCTCTGGGGCGATTACAAGGAGCACCGGCCCGAGGACAAGAAGCTCTATGTCTATGAGCGCAGGTATCAGGGGCAGCGGCTGCTGGTCGTCTGTTCCTTCACCACCGATCAGGTTCGCTTTGACGCGCCGGAGGGCGTCTGGCTCAGCGAGGGCGAATGCGTGCTCTCCAACTACGACATGAACTTTGTGATCGCCAACGGCTTTACCACGCGGCCGTATGAACTGCGCGTTTACTTATTCAACTGAGGTGCTTATGGAGCTTCGGGAAAAGGCCTATGCCAAACTGAATATCTCGCTGGACGTGGGGGCAAAGCGCCCGGACGGCTACCATGAGATGAACATGGTGATGCAGACCGTATCCCTCTGCGACGAGATCACGGTGAGCCTTACCGGGGACGGAAAGCTCTCCACCCGCAGCAATCTGCGCTTCATTCCCACGGATGAGCGGAACCTCGCCGTCAAGGCGGCGCGTGTGTTTCTCGCCGCTGCCGGGAAGGAAGGGCAGGGGCTGATGCTTTCTCTGCGCAAACGCATCCCCGTGGGCGCGGGCATGGCGGGCGGCTCCTCGGACGCGGCGGCGGTGCTGCGGGCACTCAACCGTCTGTACGGCGGACTCTTTTCCTGTGCTGAGCTGGAAAAGCTTGCCGAGCAGGTGGGCTCGGACGTGGCTTTCTGCGTGGCGGGCGGCACGGCGCTGGCCACCGGACGCGGGGAGATCCTGAATCCGCTCCCCGCCCTGCCGGACTGCAAAATCGTCATCTGCAAGCCGGAGTTCTCTATCTCCACGCCGGAGCTTTTCCGCAAGCTGGACAGCGCCCCCGTGCGCCATCACCCGGATACCGCGGGGATCCTGGAGGGCTTGGAGCAGGGGGATCTCACGGCGATCTGCCGCAGGATGTACAATGTCTTTGAGGACGTCGGTGACCGCCGTATGCGCACGGTGAGCCAGATCAAGAGCCGTATGCTGGACTTTGGCACCCTGGGCTCCATCATGACCGGCACAGGCTCGGCGGTCTTTGGCGTCTACACCGACGCGACGGCGGCAGAATCCGCCGCGAAGGCGCTGGCGAAGGAATATAAGTTCACCTTTGTGTCCGAACCGGTGGGAAGAGTTTTGCGGTTTGAGTCGTGAGTTTTGAGGAGAACGCAGCGTAAAGAAAGTATGCTGCGCTCTTCCGTTTATATTTTGCCTTTTCCGTCCATACTTCCTGTATACATAGGAAGAAATGGACGGAATTTATTATGCAAAAACAATTCAAAATCTGGGAGACGGCGGCGCTGCTGGCGCTCTGCGTGACGCTGCTGGTGGGAACCTGGGCGCAGGCAAAGCAGACGGAGATCAGCGACAGCCTTGTGCGCCTGCATGTAATCGCGGCGTCGGATGAAGAGGCGGAACAGGCGCTCAAGCTCCGCGTGCGGGACGCGGTGCTTGCCTATCTTGCGCCGAAGCTGGAAGACGCGCCCGACCGGGACGCGGCAAAGGAGATGCTGGGCGCTGATCTGGACGGCATCCGCGAGGCCGCCGAGAGCGCCGCCGAGGGGCGGGCGGTGACCGTGACGCTGTCACGAGAGCGCTCCCCCCTGCGGCAGTACGAGGGCTTTGCGCTGCCCGCCGGGGAATATGAGTCCCTGCGCGTGGTGCTGGGTGAGGGCGAGGGGCATAACTGGTGGTGCGTCGTGTTCCCGCCGCTCTGCCTCTCGGCGGCGGAAGGGGAGAAGCTCCAGAGCGTGATGGGGCGCGAGGACTACGGCATCCTCACCGAGGAGGAGGGCTATGCCCTGCGCTTTCGAATTTTGGAGCTTTGGGGCGAAATAACGGCTTCCCTTACGCACTGAAATGCGCTATACTGTTTTCAATACAGATACAGGAGGAAACAGTATGAAACTCTGCAATCTCTTGATTAACGGTGAGACCCGGCTGGGCGTTCTGACCGAGCGCGGCGTCATCGACGCGTCCCAGAGCGGCCTGCGAATGGACGCGGTCATCGCGGGGGCGGATCGCTCCGCGCTGGAGATCCTCGCTGCCGAGGGCATGGCGCCGGTGGTGGAGTCGCCGATCTACGGCAACGTCGTGGGCAAGGCCGGAAAGCTCATCTGCGTGGGGCTTAACTACCGGGAACACGCCAAAAAGGCGGGGCTTCCGATCTCCCCGGTGCCCTCACTCTTCTGCAAGTTCCCGGAGGCACTTGCACCCGACGGCGCGGTGGTACAGCTTCCCGCCTGGGAGGACAGCTATGACTATGAGGCGGAGCTTGTCATCGTCATCGGCAAGGAGGCCTGGGGCGTTTCTGAGGAAGAGGCGATGGACTATATCTTCGGCTACACCTGCGGCAACGATTTAAGCTGCCGCGACGCGCAAAAGCGCACCACCCAGTGGCTCATCGGAAAGACCATGCCGGGCTTCGGCCCCGCCGGTCCCTTCATTGTGACGGCGGACGAATTCGATCCCGAGCAGCCCCATGCCATCAGAAGCTACGTCAACGGCGAGCTGCGCCAGAACGGCGACATTACCGATATGATCTTCCACTGCGCCAGGATCGTGAGCTACGCCTCCCATTATATGCCGCTCAAGCCCGGCGATCTCATCTACACCGGCACCCCCAGCGGCGTTGCGCTTGAGGGCGGGCACAGCAAGTACCCCTGGCTCAAAGCCGGCGACCGTGTGGACGTGGAGATCGAGGGCATCGGCACACTGCACAATACATTGGCGTAATTTCCGGCATTATAACGCTTCCAATCTCTGGCGTTCAGGAATATAATGGCGATATCAACAGGTGAGGAGTGTTCCTATGAAAAACGAGAGAGAATCCGGGCGGGGAAGCCTGCTGACGTGCATCATCTTTCTGCTGCTGTTTGCGGCAGCATACGCTGTTTACCGTTTTCTGCTGCCGACTGCCGTGATCCGGGCGCTCGGCATGGCCATGCTCGTGCTGTTCTGCGCCAATCTGATCATCTGGGTGCTGGGGCTCGTGAAGCCCAGGGCGCACCGGGGTCGTACCCTGGTCACGCTGCTCTCCAGCCTCACCCGCTACGCCGCGGCGCTCGTGATCCTCTGCTGGGGGCTTTCGATCCTGGGCGTGGATGTGACCACCATTGTGGCCTCTGTCGGCGTTGTGGCGCTTGTTGTCGGCTTCGGCGCCGAGAGCCTGATCGCCGATGTGGTGACGGGCGTGTTCATGCTGTTTGAGAACCAGTACAACGTGGGCGACATCGTGGAGGTCAACGGCTTTCGCGGCACCGTCAAGGAGATCGGCATCCGCACGACCCAGATCGTGGACACCGGCAAGAACATCAAGATCGTCAACAATTCCGACATGAAGAACATCCTCAACCGTTCGGACAATGCCTCCATCGCGGCAAGCAGCATCGACATCCCCTATGAGGCCGATCTGGAGGCACTGGAGAAGAAGCTGCCGAAGCTGATGGACGAAATTTACGCCGCCCACAAGGACGTGATGCTCTCCGCGCCGCGCTATCTCGGCGTACAGGAGTTGGGCGCGTCCGGTGTGACGCTCAAGTTCATTGTCGAGGTGTCGGAGGAGAACATCTTCTCCGTGCCGCGTATTCTGAACCGCGATCTGCTGATCGGCTTTAAGAAGCTGGGCGTGGAGTGCCCCTACCCGCAGATCGACGTGCACAACCGCTGAGCGCCATGGAAGAGAAGGATCGGGAATTTCCTCCGCTGCCGGAGGAACAGGAGTTTCACCCGCCGCGCGCGGAGGCGGAGTTTTCGCCGCCGGGCAGTACCGCCGGAACCCTGCCGCCGCGCAGGCGCAGACGGCGCTGGCTCTATCTGGCTGCCGCGGCGCTTCTGAGCGTGACGCTGTATGCGCATCGCGTCCCCACGCCGCCTGCTGTGGAGGCTACGCCCGCGCCGGTACCGACCGTCGAACCCACGCCGACGCCTGTGCCGACACCCACGCCGACACCGACCCCGGAGCCCACACCGGAGCCGGTCAGCCGGGTGCCGGAGCTTACGGTGAACTTTTTCTGCTTCTCGCATGAGCATCACGGGCGTGTGCTGCTGCGCAACACAGAAGCGCTGCATTCCGCGCAGATCCTTGTGCGGGAAAAGACGCTCGACCTCACGGTGTATGAGCATTTCCTCGACGAGCGGGAGATCGCGGAAGGCGTCTTTGAGCTGCCGACGCTCAGCACCGGCGATGTTTTCATGGAGCACATGGAGGAGTATGACGAGCGCGGCGCCTGGCCGGAATTCGAGTTGACTGTAAACCTGTGGTACGAGGGCGAGGACGGCGGCGAGGAGCAGCTTACGCAGACCATGGACGCCGACTTTGAGCTGGGCTTCGGTCTGAGCTACTGGGACTATGACTGGGACGAGCAGCGTCCGCAGGACAGCTTCATCGTGATCCCTTATGAGGAGATCGAGGGCATCCGCTATGTCATCAACGATCCCGACGCTGTGACAGACCCGCTGACGGTCAGCGTTGACATTTCCTTCGGCAGCAGACACGCCGCGCCCGAGGAATATGAGACGATTCTCTACCGAGACGCGTACGACCTCTATGACCCGGAGACGGGCGAATACGTCCCGACGGTGAGCTACACGAACCAGCTTTTGCTGCGCCGACCCGACTGGATGCCGGAGCACGGCACCGTGAAGTTCATGCTGACGCAATATCTTGCAAGCACCGGCGAGCTCTGGACAACAGAGCGGGAAGTGGAATACTGATTTGACGCGCGCGGCGGCGGAAAGACCGCCCTGGTGTCGAGCAACTATCACGTCTACCGCTGTCTGCGCCTTGCGCGGGAGCTGGGGTTCAAGTGCATCGACATGGGAGCCGACGTGGCCTTTTACTACTGGCCGTCCGCGCTTATTCGGGAGTTTATTGCAATCTTCCTGACCAAACGCTTTCTTATCTGGTCGCTGCTGTGTTATGCGCTTTTTGTCGCGCCGGTTTTGGCGGCGCTGATCGCGGGGTAGGAAGGTGGATGCGAAGCCCCTTCGGCGAGTAGTTGCAATCAAACACCTTCCCCTGCGCCCACCAAAGCAAAAGAGACATCCGAAAGGATGTCTCTTTTGCTTTGGTGGGGGAAGGTGGATTCGAACCACCGAAGGCATTGCCAGCAGATTTACAGTCTGTCCCCTTTGGCCACTCGGGAATTCCCCCATATTCATTTCGCCTGACGATGGAGCTGGTGGACGGACTCGAACCCCCGACCTGCTGATTACAAATCAGCTGCTCTACCGACTGAGCTACACCAGCATTTTCACCGGCTCAGCTATAATAGCAAAAGAACTCCGTTTTGTCAACACTAAATTTTTCTTTTTTGCATTTTTTCTTCCAAGCGCCGAACGATTGAAAAAGAAGCGCAGATATGCTACAATTCTGTCGAAATTCCTGTTGTGGAGTGGTATGCATGAAAACTGCGGTTCGCTATCGGATCTGGCTTGTAATTCTCGTGCTGGGGCTGATGGGGGTGGTGGCGCTGATTTCGCGTCAGCTCTTTCCCGAAGAAGCTGATAAAGCGGAGACGGACCCCCATGCCGGACAGGTCTACATCTATGACGGCTTTGACTGGGTGTGGATGACGCCGCTGGAGGGCATCCCGGCGGCTACCCTGACCCGGGACGATTTTGTGGAGATCAACGGGCATCTGACCTATCTCGGCAGCAAGTATACCACGCTCCGCGGTGTGGACGTGTCCGAGCATCAGTATGAGGTGGACTGGGATCAGGTCAAGGCCTCCGGCATCGACTTCGCCATGATCCGCGTGGGACGGCGCGGCTGGACGGAGGGCGGGCTTTTTGAAGATCCCTGGTTCAAGCGCAACATCAACGGGGCGCTCTCCGCCGGGCTCAAGGTCGGCGTCTACTTCTTCTCCCAGGCCATCAACGTGCAGGAGGCCATGGAGGAGGCGCGCTTCGTCATTGAGCGGCTGGACGGCTATGATGTGACGCTGCCGGTGGTGTTCGACTGGGAGAAGGTCGACGGGGTGGAGGATGCCCGCACCAACAACTGGAACGCCGCCACGCTCTCGGACTGTGCTGTAGCCTTCTGCGAGACGATCCGCCGCGCGGGTTACACGCCGGGGCTGTATTTTAACCGCCACCTGGGCTATTATGGCTATGATCTCTCGCGGATGCAGGACTACGCGTGGTGGTTCGCGCTGCCGGAAATGGGCTACCCCAGCTTTTACTATGAGGTGGATATGTGGCAGTACAGCTTCACCGAAACCGTCCCCGGCATCTCCGGTCAGGCGGATATGAATATGATCTTCTATCCGGCAGAGTGAAGCGACTGTCTCAAAAGTCCAACAGCGCATGTAGGGGAGGCCCTAAAGGACTAGCTTTGCGTCGCTATCAGTCTCCCGGCAGCAAAATCAAAATATCTGTAAAAAAGTTGGGCGAATCCACTGTTTTGTGCGAATTCGTCCAACTTTTCTGATATTGATGTTTTCACTGTGCGGGCGGCTAATAGCCGCCCCTACGGCTACTCTTTCCGCTTTGAGACAGCCCCTTCACCGTTTCGCCTGTCCGTAGTAGGCGTTCTTGCCGTGCTTGCGCTGGTAGTGCTTCTCCACGATGCGCGCCGGCGCGTCAGCGGCAGCGGGATTGACCTGCCGCGTGAAGATCGCCATCTTTGCCACCTCCTCCAGCACGACCGCGTGATAGACGGCCTGCGCCGCGTCCTTACCCCAGGTGAAGGGGCCGTGGCTGTGGCAGATCACGGCGGGAACGGCGTTTTCGTCGATGCCGCGGGCGCGGAAGGTGTCCACGATGATCTTGCCGGTGTTCATTTCATAATCCTCGTCCAGCTCTTCCTTGCTCAGATGCCGGGCGCAGGGGACGGGGCCGTAGAAATAGTCGGCGTGTGTGGTACCGTAGCAGGGGATATCCTCCCCGGCCTGCGCCCAGCCGACGGCGCAGGGGCTGTGGGTGTGGACGATGCCGCCGATTTTCGGAAAGGCGTTATAGAGTACCAGGTGGGTCTTGGTGTCGGAGGAGGGGTTTAAGTCGCCCTCGACCTTGCTGCCGTCGAGAGACATGACCACCATGTCCTCGACCTTCAGCTCGTCATACTCCACGCCGGAGGGCTTGATGACAAACAGCCCCTTCTCCCGGTCGATGCCGCTGACGTTGCCCCAGGTATAGGTGACAAGGCCGCGGCGCGGCAGCTCCATATTCATAGACCTTGATTTTCAGTTCTTCCAGCATTTCTATTATCCTCCCGTATATTGGCTTTTCTTCATTATAATCTGGACGGTTTCTGTTTTCAAGAACGGATTGCAGGAAGCGGGAAGCTTTGCTATAATAGCAGAAAAGGAGTGTGTGCGATATGCGATATGATGCGATTTTACTGGATATGGACGGCACGGTTTTAAACTCGCTGGAGGATTTGGCGGATTCCACGAACGCGGCGCTGCGGGAGTTTGATATGCCGGAGCGGACGATCGGGGAGGTGCGGCGCTTTGTCGGCAACGGCGCCGCGCGGCTCATCGAGCTTGCGGTGCCCGAGGGGACGAGCGCTGAGACGACGGAAGCGGTGCTCGCCTGGTATAAGCCTTACTATGACGCTCACTGCCGCATCAAGACCCGGCCTTACGAGGGCATCCTGCCGCTGCTGGAGCGCCTGCGCGCAGCAGGAGAGAAGCTCGCGGTGATCTCCAACAAGCCGGACGAGGCGGTGAAAATCCTCGCCCGGGAGCATTTTGCGGGGCTGCTCGATCTCGCGGTGGGGGAGAAGCCCCCGCTTCGGCGCAAGCCCTGGCCGGACATGATCGACGAGGCGGTGAAGCTTCTGGGCGTTGACAAGGAGTGCTGCCTCTATGTGGGCGACTCGGATGTGGATGTGAAAACCGCGAAGAACGCAGGCCTTGCCTGCGCCTCGGTCTGCTGGGGCTTTCGCAGCCCGGAGGAGCTGCTGAATGCCGGCGCAACAAACCTCTTCGACAGCCCGGAAGAACTTTGCGACTGGATTCTGGAAATTGAAAACTGAAAATTGAAAACGATGGCGCTGTGAAAAAAATTCACAGCGCCATCGTTTACATCTCCGAAACCGTGCTGACGTTTTCAAGCGCCAGCAGGGCGGGGATCAGCTTATCCTTTACATCCGTTCCCTTGGCCTGCACGGCAAGGATTGCGCAGCAGCGCGTCTCGCCGTCCTCTGCCTGAATGCGGGAAATCTCCAGATCGCCCAGCTCCGCGCCGAGGGTGTCCAGCAGCGCCATGATGCTCTGAATGTCGTCGGCGCTGCGGTACTCAACGTAGAGGTTTTTGTCCTGCACCCGGCGGGCAAAGCGGTATTCGAGTCGGGAGAGGAAAATCTCCGCCGCGAGCACCATCAGCGTCACGAAGAGCGCAAGCTCCAGATAGCCCGCGCCGCAAACGAGGCCGATGATGCCGACCGTCCAAAGCCCGGCGGCGGTGGTCAGCCCCTTGACGCGCCGGCGCTTGGTGACGATGATCGTGCCCGCGCCGATGAAGGAGATGCCCGCGATCACCTGCGCGCCCATGCGGGAGACGTCGGTGTAAAGGTGCATGACCTGGTATAAGTAGAGGTTTGTGAGGATCGTCATGGCGGCGCCGATGCAGATGAGGATATGGGTGCGAAAGCCCGCCGGACGGCGCTTGAGCTCCCGCTCAATGCCGATCACGCCGCCGCAGAGCATGGCGGTGAGCATACGCGCAAGCACGGCGGCAGTGGTCATTTCCCGCGCAAAATCAAAAACAGGCAGCATGCTTACACCTCCTCCAGCGCCGCCACACCGGGCAGCAGCGAGAGCTTTGCCAGAAGCTCGGTGTGCCTGATCCGATCCTTTAAACGGATGCTGAAAAGCCCCGTCACATAGCTTACGCCCGCCTTGTCAGTCTTCCCCATCTCCACGTCGTAGACCGTGGCACCCTCGTGCTTGAGCCATTCGGAGACAAGGTAGAGATCCTTCACGCTGTCAAGCTCAAGGAAGAGGTTCATGTGCCGGGACTTTGCCAGCAGCGCCCGCTCGATCGGCGGCAGGAGGCGCAGCGCGACAAAGATGATGACAAAGCCGATGAGAACAGCCTCATAGAAGCCCGCGCCGATGGCAAGCCCCATGCAGCCCGCCGCCCAGAGGCAGCAGGCGGTGGTGAGCCCGGTGACCTCCTTGCGCTCGGTGATGAGGATGGTGCCGGTGCCGAGAAAGCCGATGCCGGAGACGACCCGCGCTCCCAGACGCACCACGTCGGTTCTGCGCCCGACGGCCTCAAAGGCGTCCAGCCAGAAGCTCCCCAGCATCAGATCGAGGTACTGGCTCAAAATGACGGTAGAGGCGGAGGCCATCGCCACCAGCATATAGGTGCGAAAGCCCGCCGGATGTCCCCAGCGTTCCCGGTCAAAGCCGAGAAAGCCGCCCAAAAGCATGGCAAGCAGGATGCGCAGACACATGGAGGCTAAGCTCAATTCCCGCAGAGAGGAGAAAAGGGGAGACATACGATCAGCTCCTTTGCTTGGAAAATGAAGAATGAAAGTGGTCAGTTGCCAGTTAAGGTGTCGCTTTGAGACGGATTATAATTCAGTTTTCGGGTTTTAGTTTGCGTATCAGCGCCGGAAGTTCCGCCAGACTTTCGATCGTATCGTCAGGCACAATATCCGGTCTGGGGGCGCGCTTTCTTGCATTGTACCAACAGGCGCGTACACCGGCGTTTTTCGCCCCGCGTATATCGGAGGTGAGGCTGTCGCCCACGAGGATGGTACGCGCGGGATCAAAGTCCCGGATGCGGGCGAAAGCAAAGTCAAAGAAGGCGCGCGACGGCTTCTCGGCGCCGATTTCCTCGGAAATGAAAATATCCTCAAAATACGACCCGATCCCGGCGGAACGCAGCCTCGCGGCCTGCACTTTTGCCGCGCCGTTGGAGACGATGAACAGGCGGCAGCCCGGTGTGAGCGCGCGGAGTACTTCCTCCGCCCCGGGCATGAACCAGTGCCCGAAGCAAAGCTCGTTTTCGTAGCGCTCGTTTGCCTCATCACCGGCGCGCTCAATGCCGTACTCGGCAAACAGCAGCTCAAAGCGCCGCCGGAGCACCTGCTCCCGGCTCAGCACGCCGTCTTCCAGAAGCTCCCACTGGCTGCGGTTGATGTCGCTGTATCGCGCGATCAGCTCCTCCGTCGCCGGGATGCCCAGCGCAGTAAAGGCTCTGGTGAGCGCCGCGCGCTCGGCGCTTTGAAAGTCCAGGATCGTGTCGTCCAGATCAAAGAGGACGATGGGGCGTGTGTCGCTCATAGCGTAAGCTCCTTGATGGCCTCGCTCACACGCTCAAAGCGCGCGCCGCGGCTGGCCTTGACGAGCACCGAGTCGCCCTTTTGCAGAAGCTGCGGGAGCGCCGCGATCAGCGCCTCCACGCTCTCAAAGCTTTGCCCCTTCTCCCCGGCGCCTTCGATGAGCGCCGCGCCGTATTCGCCGCTGGATAAGACCAGATCCGCGCCCTGATCGGCGGCATAGCGACCCACGTCAAAATGCATCTGCGCGGAATCCTTGCCCAGCTCGCGCATATCGCCAAGGATGCAGACGTGTCGCCCCGGCAGGGTCAGCAACGAATCCACGCCGCACTTGACGGAGTCGGGATTGGCGTTGTAGCTGTCATCTACCAGCGTGAGGCTCCCGGTTTCACACACGGCGGCGCGGCGGCCGACGATCTCAAAACAGCGGATGCCCCCGGAAATTTCCGCATCCCCCATGCCCAGAAGGATGCCCACGGCGGCGCCCTCCAGCGCGGCATAGACCATGTGCTTGCCGAAGGCGGGGATCTCCGCCGGAATCTCATGCCCAAGCCCGACGATGCGGCAGCGGGTGCCGCCGGCGGTCCGGGCAATGTCCACGGCGCGGAGCGTGTTGCCGTCCTCGAGACCGAAAGTGAGCTTTTTCTGTCGACAGGGGAAAGCCCGCAGCAGCGCGTCGTCCCCGTTGACGACGATCGGGGCGTCCTCCGCCATGGCTTCCAGCATCTCGGTTTTTGCCTGCAAAACGCCGTTTAAGTCGTGCAGAAACTCCAGATGCGCGTGGCCGATCACGGTGAACACGCCGAGCGTGGGCTTTGCGATGCGGCTCAAGACCCGCATCTCGCCAAAGCCGGAGATGCCCATCTCCACCACGGCGGCCTCATGCTCCTTCGTGATGCGCGAGAGCGTCATAGGTACGCCGATCTGGTTGTTGAGGTTCCCCTCGGTCTTGAGCACGCGATAGCGCCTGGAGAGCACCGCGGCGATCATCTCCTTGGCGGAGGTCTTGCCCACACTGCCGGTGATGCCGATCACGGGGAGGTGCAGCGTCTCGCGGTAGGCCTCCGCGATCTGCTCCAGCGCCGCCTGCACGTTTTCAACGAGCAGCACGGGGCCGCTCACACCCTGCGGAAGCCGCTCGGCCAGACAGCAGGACGCGCCCTTTTCGATCGCCGCGGCAATAAAGTCGTGTCCGTCCGCCTTTTCACCCTTGAAGGCCACAAACAGATCCCCCGGCAGCACGGCGCGGCTGTCGATGATGACGCGCCCCAGCTCCCGCTTTGGATCGTTTACGCCGCACAGTGTCCCCTTGCAGGCCAGTGCCGCCCGCTCGATGCTCATTCCGTCCATACTTGCCTCCTGGAATCCTCAGATTCTGCGTCAATCTTACCATATCAAATTATAATATGCAAGAAAGCCACCGCTTCCTCAAAAAAATTCGTGCAATCCCAGAAAGAGTATGGTATACTGATTCAGTTATAACACGAAACGAGGAAAATGCTATGAATTACGTTGTGGTGGATCTGGAGTGGAACCAGGCCATGAGCTCCAAATCCTCCGTTTTCAATAAACTGCCCATTCATCTGCGCGGCGAGATCATCGAGATCGGCGCAGTGAAGCTGGACGAGAATATGCGCCCGACAGAGGAGTTTACCATTGACGTCAAGCCCGTCTATTTCCGGCGCATGCACTATAAGGTCAAAAAGATCACCGGCTTTGACAAGGATCGCCTGGCGCACGGCGTCTCCTTCCCCGAGGCGCTGGAGCAGTTTCGCGCCTGGTGCGGGGACGGTGTCACCTTCCTGACCTGGGGCTGCGACGATCAGGGCATCCTGGAGCAGAACATTATCATCCACGACCTGGATTGGGACTGGATCGCGGGCTGGATCAACCTGCAGCTCATCTACAATCTCCAGACCGGCGGGGACAAGAACCAGAAATCCCTTGCCAGCGCCATGGAGCATTTTGAGATCGAGCAGACCCGCGTTGCCCACGACGCGCTGGGCGACGCCTACAACACGGCGCTTGTGAGTACCCACCTCGACATGAAGGAGGGGCTGCGCCTCTACCCGGACGCGGCGCATATCCTTGCCACGCGGATGCCAAACTATAAACCGCCGGTGGAAAACGCCGGGCCGGACGCGCTGCGCCACGAGAGCTTTGACGGCTTTGAGAGCAAGGCGGCCGCCTTTGCCGATGAGCGGGTGGAAGGGCTCTGCTGTCCCCGCTGCGGCAAGGCACTGGAGGGTCAGCGCTGGATCAACCAGGGCGATCAGCGTTACATGAATCTCTTCACCTGCGAAGAGGACGGGGACTTTCTCGTGCGCGTGCGTTTTCGCCGCGAGCCGGATACCAACCAGTGGCTGTTAAACAAGCTGGTTTACGAGGCCGACGGGGAGATGCAGGACTTTTACAAAAACAAGGCCACGCAGTCTCGCCGCCGCGGGCGCGGGCATTCTTCCCGCAAAAACCGCCCGGCGAAGTAATGTTCGGTTTTGTTGTCGTTTTCGCTGCGAGACTGAACAGTCATAAAACATCAATAAAGGGACTGTCTCAAAAGTCCAAAAGCGCATCTGGGGGAGGCTGTCAGCCTCCCGGCAGCAAAATCAAAATATCTGTAAAAAAGTTGGGCGAATTCACTGTTTTGGGCGAATTCGTCCAAATTTTCAGATGTTGATGTTTTCACTGCGCGGGCGGCTGTTCTTTCCGTTTTGAGACAGCCCCTTCTCTCGTCGTATCAGCTTGTACTGCGTGGGCGATTCGTGACTACGGGGCTGCATAAAACAGCGGATCGCCGGGGGCGTCGACCCCTAGGCTTGGTGGATTCGAACTCCTGCCGCCTGTGAGCGTCCCTTTTCGGCGCTTTTTGTCCCGCCTCACTTGCTGCCCCAGGGGTGCCGCTTCGCGTCA
>CACZXQ010000017.1 GCA_902785115.1 Oscillospiraceae bacterium
AATTACCCGCGCGTATCAAGCTGCAAGAAATGTCTTGGACGCGCCTTTGCCAGGGGTTCGCGTTGAATTGAAAAAGCGCGTTCCTATGGGCGGCGGCTTAGGGGGAGGCTCTTCCGACGCGGCCGCGCTTATTGTGGCGTTGCGAAAATTAGGCGTTGCTTTTCCTGTGGGCGCGGATAATAAGATTGCCGCGCTTGTGGGCAGCGATGTGTTTTTCTTCCTAAGCTTGGACGGAAGGCCGGAAGGCGCCGCCGTTGTTTCAGGAAGAGGGGAATTGGTTAGGCCAATTAGCCCCAGAAGTGATTTGCATTACGTTCTGGTTTTTCCCGGCGTTCATTCTTCAACAGCGGAAGCGTATTCCGCCATTGACAGCGTGGAAAGCGAGCCCGCCGACGGCGCGCCCTTTGGCGTCGGTCCCCGGGACGCGCTCATCCTGGGCCTGCAGATCGCGCGCGAGCTGGGGCTTGAGACGGTGGATTGCGCCGGTCGCATCGGCTACGCCTCGATCGGCGGTGACGGGGACAAGTATCTTGCCACGATCACACATCTGGATGTCGTGCCCGTGGGCGACGGCTGGAAGCATGATCCCTTCACCGTGCGGGAGCGGGAGGGTTGGATCATCGGCCGCGGCGTCATGGACGACAAGGGGCCGAGCGTTCTCTGTCTCTACGCCCTCAAGTATCTCAAGGATCACAACATCCCCCTGCGCTATCCCGTGCGTGCGCTTCTCGGCGCGAACGAGGAGACCGGCATGGGCGATGTGGACTATTATCTCAAGCACTACCCAGCTCCCCTTTTCTGCTTCTCGCCGGACGCGAACTTCCCCCTCTGCAACGGGGAAAAGGGCATCTACCACGGGCGTATCGTCTCGAAGCTTCCGCTGGGTGAGATTCTGGACATTCACGGCGGCGTCGCGCCGAACGTGATTCCCGACAAGGCGGAGGCCACGGTGAAGGCGGAGAGGCTCACAAGCACCGAGGCCGTGGAAGCCACCGAGACGGCGCCCGGCGTCTGGCATCTGCTGGCAAAGGGCAAGGGCGGCCACGCCTCTCTGCCGAAGGGCACGGTGAACGCTATCGGCGTGTTGGTAAACTACCTGCTGGAAAACAAGGTGGGCGATGAAAACGACCGCGCCTTCCTGCGCCTGATCGAAAAGCTCCACCGCGCATCTGACGGCACAGCCCTGGGTGTGGAAGCGGACGACGGCAACTTTGAACCGCTGACCATTGTGGGCGGCGTGATCGGCGTGGAGGACGGGCGCATGTTCCAAACGGTGGACAGCCGCTACCCCACCACAACGAGCGGGGCGCAGATCGCGGCAGGCATCCGCGCTCACGCGGGGGACGTTGCGGAGGTCACCGTGGATCACGATTCCGCGCCCTTCTATATGTCTCTGGACAATCCCGCTGTGCAGGTCTGCGTGAACGCCTACAACGCCGTCACGGGGGAGAATGCAAAGCCCTACACCATCGGCGGCGGCACCTATGCCCGCCACTTCCCGAACGCGGTGGCCTTCGGTCCCGAGCATCCCGAGCGCCCTATGCCGGACTTTGCCGGTCCCAACCACGGCGTGGATGAGGCCGCCTGCAAGGCCTGGCTGATCGAAGCGCTCAAGGTCTATAGCCTGGCTTTGATCGAGCTGGAAAAGCTGGAATTTTGAAAAATAACAATTTCTTAACTTTTATCGAACGCCGCGCGCTATAATGGATATAATTTCAAATAGTAAGGAGCGATTCAAATGAGCAAACGCGCTCTGATCGTGGAAGACGACGCAAACATTGCCGAGCTTCTGCGCCTGTATCTGGGAAAAGACGGTTTTGAGACCATGATCGCGGCCGACGGCGGCAAGGCCGAGGCCTCGTTCGATCTCTTTCAGCCCGACGTGGTGCTGCTGGACATCATGCTGCCTGTGAAGGACGGCTGGCAGGTCTGCCGGGACATCCGCAAGAAATCCTCCACGCCCATCATCATGCTCACGGCGAAGGGCGAACTGAACGACAAGGTAAGCGGCCTGGAGATGGGCGCGGACGACTATGTGACCAAGCCCTGTGAGGTCAAGGAGCTTTTGGCGCGTGTGCACGCGGTCCTGCGCCGCAGTGACACGGAAGGACCGGCAGAGAAGAAGCTGAGCTTTGACAAGCTGACGATCAATCTTGATTCCTACGAGCTGATCGTAGACGGCAGGAAGGTGGATACCCCGCCCAAGGAGATGGAGCTTCTCTACCATCTCGCGGCCTCGCCCAACCGGGTCTTCACGCGCAACCAGCTTCTCGACGAGGTCTGGGGCTTCGACTATTTTGGCGACTCCCGCACTGTGGACGTGCACGTCAAGCGCCTGCGCGAGAAGCTTGAGGGCGTGAGCGACAAGTGGAGCCTCAAAACGGTCTGGGGCGTGGGTTACAAGTTCGAAGTGCTGGATGCATGAAAAGTATCTTTCTGCGAAACTTCTTTGCCACGGCGCTGCTGGTGTTTATGAGCTTTCTGATCATCGCCCTGTCCTTTGTGGGCATCGGGCGCACCTATGTCATCAGCGACTATCGCCGTGACATGGAAAACTGCGCCAACGAGGTGGCGCACACGGCCTCGGCCGTTGCCCGGGGGGATTCCCTCTCGAGCTGGGTGCTGAGCATGTCCATCAGCTCCATCTCCCACTCCACGGGGGATCATATCTTCATCACCGATGAGACCGGCACGATCGTGAGCTGCTCGGACAAAAATCCCATGTGCGAGCATTTGGGCGTGAAGCTGTCGGAGGAGACGCTCGCCGCCGTTGGCGGCGGTGTCTACGACGAGCTGACGGATCTGGGCGGATTGTACCACAGCCGCCGCTATGTGGCAGCGGTACCCATTTTCGCCTTTGGCAGCGAAGCGGTGCTGGGCTACGCCTTTGTCTCCAACCAGGTGGACAGCATGCTGGACGCCTGGTCGACCTTCCTCATCATCGCGGCCATCGTCGGCCTCGGTGTGTTCCTCGCGGCGCTGCTGGTGACGCTGGTCTACTCCCGGCATCTGGCAAAGCCTCTGGATGAAATGGCGGCAGCCTCCCGCAAGTTTGCGCGGGGCGATTTCTCCGTCCGCGTCCGGCAGACCGAAGACCCCACCGACGAGATGGGGGCGCTCATTGACTCTTTCAACAAAATGGCAGACTCGCTCGAGCAGTCGGAGAAGCGGCGCAGCGAGTTTATTGCGAACATCTCCCACGAGCTGCGCACGCCCATGACCACCATCGCGGGCTTTGCCGACGGCATTCTGGACGGTACCATCCCGGCGCAGGAGGAGCGGAAATACCTTATCTCCATCCGGGACGAGACGCGCCGTCTCTCCCGTCTGGTGAAGGACATGCTGGGCGTCTCCCAGGCGCGCGCCAGGGCGGCGGACGCAAGCCACCGCAGTGTCTTTGACATTTCGGAGCTCATCGTGCAGACGCTTTTGAGCTTTGAAAGCCGCGCCACCCAAAAGAACCTGGACGTAGACCCGCAGCTTCCGGACAATCCGATCCTCGTGCGCGCCGACAAGGACGCCATCACCCAGGTCATCTACAACCTGCTGGATAACGCGGTGAAGTTTGCCTCGCCGGGCAGCTGCCTCGTTTTGAAGCTCTATAAGGACAACGGCAAGGCTTATGTCTCGGTCAAGGACTATGGCGAGACCATCCCACCGGACGATCTGCCCTTTATCTTTGACCGCTTCCACAAGTCCGACCGCTCCCGCAGTCTGGACAAGGACGGCGTGGGGCTGGGGCTGTACCTCGTCAAAACCATCCTCAACAGCCATGACGAGGATATCGCCGTAAGGAGCGAGGACGGCTTTACCGAGTTTGTCTTTACGCTTCCTTTGGCGGAAACCACGAAACAGAGGGATAAGAATGAACAACAACGAATGGTATAGCACCGAGAACTGGTATGCGCCGCTGGCAGAGAACAAGCCGGAAGCGGCAAAGCCCACCGCGCCGAAGCCGAAGAAGGGCTGGACGCCGTTTCGCATCACGGGCGCGGTGTGCATCCTGCTGGCGCTGATCGTGGCCAGCTCGCTCATCTTCGGCGGCGGCACACAGCCGACGATCAGCAGTCCCGCCGTGACGGCGCCGCCCGCTCTCGACCCGGACGATCTGCCCTCCGACCCGGCGGAGTTTTTCCGCTCGTTTTATCAGAGCGTGCAGACGGACACCTCTGCCACCTATATTGAAAAGGCGAAGCTTCCCATCGCCTACGAGCAGCAGCTCACGCCCGCCTCGGGCGAGGAGCTGACGCTGCAGGAGCTCTACGAGCGCTGCAGCCCCACGATCGTTGCGATCGCGGGCTATCAGAAGGGCGTGATGGGCTACGTCTGGGGCACCGGCGTCATTTTGAGCGAGGACGGTCTGATCCTCACCAACGCCCATGTGATCGAGGACTGCCACTCCGCCACGGTCACGCTCTTTGACGACCGGGAGTTTGAGGCGAAGCTGGTTGGCTCTGATGCGATCAGCGACCTTGCGCTTTTGATGATTGAGGCAGATGGTCTCCCCACGGCAGCGTTTGGCGAGAGCGCTACCCTGCAGGTGGGCGACCGGGTCGCCGCCATCGGCAATCCCCTCGGCAGCAGCTTTCGCAACACGCTCACCGACGGCATCATCTCCGCCATTGCCCGCAATGTGGAGGCGAAGGGGCACCGCATGACGCTTTTGCAGACCAACACCGCCATCAACGAGGGCAACTCCGGCGGCGCGCTGTTTAACATGTACGGTCAGGTGGTCGGCGTGACCAACATGAAGATGATGTCCGCCTACTCGAGCATTGAGGGCATCGGCTTTGCGATCCCCTCCTCCACCGTGCAGGCTGTGGTGAACGCGCTGGTGAAGGACGGTGAGGTGCGCGGGCGTCCCTCCATCGGCATCACCGTGGGTTCGATCCCGGAGAACGCCAAGACGGAATACGATCTGCCGGAGGGTCTGTATATCTCCGCGGTCGCGCCCGGCACCGACGCCGAGGCCAAGGGCATCCGCCCCGGCGACGTTCTCATGGCGGTCAACGGCACGCCCGTCACCACCACAGACGAGGTGAACAACATCAAAAACGCCCTGCAGGTGGGCGACACGATGCGTTTTTCCATCTGGCGCGACGGCGAGGAGCTGGAAATCGACGTCCTGCTCATGGACACGAACGACGTCTACGGAAAGTAGATGTGTAGGGGCGACCCTTGCGGTCGCCCGCCGTCCCATCCCCAAAAGAAATTGCCACGTCAGTGTAAGCACCGGCGTGGCAATTTCTTTTTTCACTGACCACTGACCGCTAATTCAGCACCGCGGTAAACTGGTGCCATTCCTCCTCGCAGCGGTGCTCGATGATCCGCAGCCCCGCGCGCTCGATGGCGGCGCGGACTTCGTCCTGCCGCCCCTCGATGATGCCGGAGGTGATGAACACGCCGTCCTTTTTGAGAAAGCCCGGCACATGGGGCGCAAGCGGGATGATCACATCCGAGACGATGTTTGCCAGCACGAGGTCATAGCCCCCGCCGAAGCCCCGCCGCAGGGAGGCGTCCGCGATCACATCCCCGGCGCAGGCGCTGAGCCTGTCCGCCCCGATGCTGTTGAGCGCCGCGTTGGACATGACGACGTCCGGCGCCTTGGGGTCGATGTCGCAGCCGAGGCAGCTCTTCGCCCCCAGCACCAGCGCGCCGATGCCGAGGATGCCGCTGCCGCAGCCGAGGTCGAGCACGCGGCTTTCTTGGTTTACATAATTTTCAAGTGCTGCAAGGCACATCCGCGTCGTGGCGTGGCTGCCGGTGCCGAAGATGAGCCCGGGGTCGAGGCGCAGGGGCAGCCGCCCGTCTTCGGGGATCGGCTCCCACTCGGGCACGACCACCAGCCTCTCGCCCACCTCGATGGGCTTATAAAACTCCCGCCAGTTGTTTTCCCAGTCGCTGTCCTCCACCATGGAGACCGTGACCTCACCATAGGCCGCCCGGATGGCGCGCAGACTGGCTTTGCCCTCCTCGTCGTCGGTGAGATAGCACTTGATGCGGCTGACGCCGGCGAACTGCTGAGACAGCTCCTCGTCCACATAGTCCCAGTACTGGTGGTTATTTTCGAGAAAAACCTGAAAATCCGCCTCATTTTCGATCACAAAGCCGCCCACGCCCATGGCGCTCATCTCCTCACAGCGGCGGTCGATCTCCTCGGCGGGGGTATTGACGATCACTTCAATATATCGCATGGCTCAAACTCCTTTATCCTGTTTTCTGTATTATAACAAAGCTCCGGCACCTTCGTCAATCCGACGGAATCCGGGGAAAACAGGCCGTCGAAAGCTGTCATTTTTGTGTCAAACGCTGATTGACAATTAACAAACAGCGTGGTATATTCTGGCTGTCAAACAGGAAGTTAAAAAATCACAGCACGTTTATGTGCTTTCTCAGGAGGAATTGACTATGAAGTGCCCCCGCTGCGGACAGGAAATGGTTTTGGACGGTCACCGTAAAATTGATCTCTATATGTGCTATGACTGCGGCTACATTGAGGGTCGCAACATGGACTCCGATGTATTCACTCCCTCGGCCAGCAACTTCAGCCGTCTGCACGGTCTGAATCTGAACGAGACCGCGTCCTTCCTTGCGAAGGGTCTGAATCTGGACGAAAACCGCGTCGCCGCCTGGCTGGACGGTTCCGTCGGCTGAATCTGCTTTATCTGCCCCCTCACGCATCGCGTGAGGGGGTTTTTGTTGTAAAGCGTTGAAAAGTGTGCTAAACTGTATTTCACGCTGCAATGTGAAAGGAGGGACACCATGGTTTTCAGCTCCGCGATTTTTCTGTTTGCCTTTTTGCCGCTGTGCTTTCTGCTGACGCGGCTGACAAAGAATCTGCGCGCGCAGAATCTGATCCTCGCCGCCGCAAGTCTGGTGTTCTACGCTTTCGGTCAGCTGCAGTATCTTCCCCTGTTTCTGCTCTCCGTGCTGGTAAACTACCTCGCCGGTCTGCTGCTCACATCCCGCTTTCCGAAAAACCGCCTGGTGCTGACGGCGGCGGTGATCCTCAACCTGGCCGTGCTGGGCGTGTTCAAGTATACGGACTTTGTGCTGCAGAATCTGAACGACGCCTTGGGGACAAGTCTCCCCATGACCGGGATCGTGCTTCCCATCGGCATCAGCTTCTTCACCTTCCAGGGTCTCAGCTATGTGATCGACACCTATCGGGAGCCGGAGGGCGGTACAAAGGACTTCTTAAAGCTCCTGCTCTACATCGCCTTTTTCCCCCAGCTCATCGCGGGGCCGATCGTGAAATACCATGATATCGCCGCGCAGATCGACGCGCGCGTCACCACGCCCGAAGAAAGCGCCGCGGGCATTCGCCGCTTCATCCGGGGGCTTGCCAGGAAGCTTCTGATCGCGGATACCGTCGGCTATCTCGCAGACGCGGCCTACGCCACGCTCTCCGGCACGCCGGACACGCGCGTGATGTGGCTCGGCGCGCTGTGCTACACGCTGCAGATCTATTATGACTTCAGCGGTTACAGCGACATGGCCATCGGCATGGGTCACATGTTCGGCTTTACCATCCGGGAGAACTTTCTCTTCCCCTACGGCGCGGGCTCGATCAAGGAGTTCTGGCGTCGTTGGCATGTCAGCCTTTCCACCTGGTTCAAGGAGTATCTCTACATTCCCCTGGGCGGCAACCGGAAAGGTCGCGCAAGGGCGGCGCTCAACCGCTTTGTCGTCTTTCTCTGCACCGGCGTCTGGCATGGTGCGAATTGGACCTTTGTGTTCTGGGGTCTTGCCCACGGCCTGCTCTCCAGTGCGGAGGACTGGGGGCTGATCCCGACGAAGAAGCTTCAGCAGAAGCCTTGGGGGCGCATCCTCTGTCGGGTGTACACCATGCTCTGCGTGACGCTGCTGTTTGCGATCTTCCGCGCCGACACGCTCGCGGATGGCTTCCGGCTCATCGCCGCCCTCTTCACCAGTACCTTCACGGCGGAGGGAAGCCTGCTGCTGGCGAAAGTCCTCTCCCCCGCGGCGGTGCTCATCACGGCGCTCGCGGCGCTGCTCTCCGGCAATCTTGTCCCGAAGCTGCGCGAGCGCGTAAAGCTTCCCGAAGCTGTTGCCGACGCGCTGAGTCTCCTGCTGTTCCTGCTGTGTATGCTCTGTCTCTCCAAGGGCGGCTTCCATCCGTTTATCTATTTCCAATTTTGATGCCTATGAAACGACTGTCACAAATCTTCATAACGCTCTTTCTCGTGCTCTGCCTCACGCCCTTTGTGGGGCTTCTGCTGGGCTTTGAGAGTGCGGGCGGCGCCAACGAGATCCTCTCTCCCCCGCCTCGCTTTGGTCTCACGGTGCTGAACGAGTGCGCCGACTTCGTGGCCGACCGCTTTGCCCTGAGGCAGCAGATGATCTCCCTCTGGTCGCTTGTAAACGAGAAGCTGCTGCACACTTCCGCGGAGGAGCAGGTGATCCTGGGCAGCGACGGCTTCCTCTATTTCAGCGAGACGCTGGACGACTATACGGGCGTCTCCCTCACGGACGCGGAGCTGGAGCAGATCGCCCTCCGCCTCGCCGCGCTGCAGCAGACGCTGGAGGCCGAGGGAAAAGCTTTCGTGTTCACCATCGCGCCGAACAAGAACAGCCTCTACCCCGAACACATGCCCGCCTCTTATCCAAGCCGCCATGAAAACAGCAACGCCGTGCGCCTGCAGCCCTATCTGGCACAGCATGGAGTCAATTATGTAAACTTATTTATGTCACTTTCCGAGGCGCAGCTCTATTACCGCACGGACACGCACTGGACGCCGCGGGGCGCGGCGCGGGGTGCGGACGCGATCCTCGCGGCGCTGGGTCGGGAGAGCAGCTATTCTTCCCACGATTTCGCGCAGTCAGGTCTGCACAAGGGCGACCTGTACGAAATGCTCTATCCGAGCTTCTCCGGGCGCGAGGCGGAGACTGTGGATCTGACCGGGCTATCCTACACCGCCCTCACCGAGACGAACAAGGGAAACGCCATCACGATCCGCACTGAGAGCGAGCAAGGTTCCGGAAAGCTTCTCTGCTGGCGCGACTCCTTCGGCATCGCCCTCTACCCTTATCTCGCGGACGCCTTTGAGACCGCCACCTTTTCCCGCGCGGCGGATTATGATCTGAAGAGCTTTGCCGACACGGACTATGACACCGTGATCCTGGAGATCGTAGAGCGCAATCTCCCGCGGCTTGCCCGTGAATAGTTTTGTGTTTTGCGTTTTGAGGGGAAAGAACAGTACTTTATATTGTACAGAAGGGACTGTCTCAAAACGGAAAGAGCAGCCGTAGGGGCGGCTATTATGCCGCCCGCGCAGTGAAAACATCAACATCTGAAAAGTTGGACGAATTCGCACAAAACAGTGGATTCGCCCAACTTTTTTACAGATATTTTGATTTTGCTGCCGGGAGGCTGATAGCGACGCAAAGCTAGTCCTTTAGGGCCTCCCCTACATGCGCTGTTGGACTTTTGAGACAGTCCCTTTACAATTTTATTCAGTTTCTACACTGGCCGCTGACCACCGCTATCGCACCAGATCCTCACCGATCTTATACACGTTGCCTGCGCCGACGGTCAGGATGATGTCGCCGGGTCGGGCAGTCTCGCGCAGCGCGTCCTCCAGCGTCTCAAAGCTGGGGTAGAAGCTCGCGCCCTCCACCTGCGCGGCGAGATCGGCGGAGGAGATGCCGATGGTGTTCTGCTCCCGCGCGGCGTAGATCTCCGCGAGCAGCAGCACGTCGGGACGGCGAAGCTGCTGCACGAAATCGTCAAAGAGCGCGTGGGTGCGGGAGTATGTATGCGGCTGGAAGACCAGCACTGTGCGCTGGTAATTGAGCGCCTCCACAGTATCGAGCAGCGCCTTGAGCTCACCGGGATGGTGGGCGTAATCGTCGTACACATCCGCGCCGTTAAACTTGCCCTTGAACTCAAAGCGGCGGCCCGCGCCATTAAAGCCCGCAAGGCCGTATTTGACCGCGTTGGGGCGCACCCCGAGACAGATCGCGGCGGCGGTGGCGGCAAGGGCGTTCTTCACGTTGTGCTGCCCCGGCACGTGCAGGGTCACGTCGGTAAACAGCCGCCCCTTGTAGTAGATGTCAAACTCGGAGTTTGCTCCGTGGTAGCGGATATTTTCCGCATGCACGTCGGCTTCGGGACTCAGGCCGAAGGTTATGATCTTGCGATCCAGCCCTTCCAGCGTCTGCATGGTATTCGCGTCGTCGTAGTTTGCGACCACGTTGCCGTAGGCTGGAACACGCTCGGCAAAGGCACGGAAGGAATCCTCCACATCCCGGAGATCCCGGAAGAAATCCAGATGGTCGGCCTCGATGTTGAGGATCACGGCCACGGTGGGATAGAAGGACAGGAAGGAGTTATAGTACTCGCAGGACTCCATGACGATGGTGTTGCCGTGACCCACGCGGTGCCCGGCGTTCAATAGCGGCAGGGTGCCGCCGATCATGACCGTGGGGTCCTTATCCGCCGCCATCAGGATATGGGTGCACATGGAGGTAGTGGTGGTTTTCCCGTGGGTACCGGCGATGCAGAGGGCGTTGCTGTAATCCCGGGACACGGCGCCCCAGGCCTGGCTGCGCTCAAAGACAGGAATCCCGTGAGCGCGGGCGTAGACGATCTCGGGGTTATCGTTGTGCACCGCGGCGGTGCGCACGATAAACTCCACGTCGGGCGCGACGTTTTCCGCCTTATGTCCTGCCGCCACGGGGATTCCGTGCCGGCGCAGAGAGAGGACGTTAGGGCTCTCGTTCATATCCGAGCCGGTGACGCTGATGCCCATCCCCTGCAGCACCTCTGCCAGGGAGGACATGGAGACGCCGCCGATGCCCACCAGATGCCCCTTGCGTCCGGGGGAGAGAAAATTTACAAAATCAACCATATCGGAACTCCAATGAGAAAGAATTCATACTTTACACACTTGATGTTGTGCGCGCAAGATGGTAAAATTAAGAATACGAACGAAATCTATTATATTCTCTTGTTCGCCGGATTGCAAGCCCAAGAGCTTGCGGGCGATTACATTCTTTTTCCAATTTGAGGTATTTATGGTCAATGTAAAGCCTCCCAAATATGTGCGCCATGTGCTCGTCACGCTGCAGAGCCGGGGCTACCCGGTATATCTCGTGGGCGGCTGCGTGCGGGATATGCTGCTGGGTGTGCGTCCGCAGGACTGGGACGTGTGCACCGCCGCTCTGCCGGAGCAGATCATGGAGCTGTTCCCTGACGCCCGCCCCACAGGGCTGCAGCACGGCACCGTGACCGTCACGGTGGAAAACCATCCTGTCGAGGTCACCACCTTCCGCGCCGAGTCGAGCTATGCCGACCACCGGCACCCGGACATGGTGCAGTTTGTGGGCGATCTGACCGCCGACTTAAGTCGGCGCGACTTTACGATGAACGCGATCGCCATCTCTCCGGACGGGCTGATCGCAGACCCCTTCGGCGGCACGGAGGATATCCGGCATCAGGTCATCCGCTGCGTCGGCGTGCCGGAGCAGCGCTTTGAGGAAGACGCGCTTCGTATGTTCCGCGCGCTGCGCTTTTCGGCGCGGCTCGGCTTCACGGTGGATCTCTTCACGGTGGAGGGCATCCGCGCAAAGGCTCCCCTTGCCGCTTATCTCGCCGCCGAGCGCGTGCGGTACGAGGTGGAGAAACTGCTGCTCACCCCCTCGCCGGAGACGGTGTACGATCTGGTGGAGCTGGGGCTGCTGGAGAGCTTCCTTGCGCCGGGGCTTCCCGATCCGGCGCTGCTGCGGCGGCTGTCCCGGCTTCCCCGGAAGGCACAGGTGCGCTGGGTGGGGCTCTGTCAGGTTCTGCGCAGATCCGGCTGCATCCCGTGTGCTGAGCGTTTTCTCAGCGCTCTGCGCCTGGATCACCGCACGATCCGCATGGCGGCGGACTGTGAGCGGCTGCTGGATTCCGAGCTCCCGCGGGACGATCTGGGGCGCAAGCGCTGGCTCAAGCGCTGCGGGGTGGACACGGTGCGCTGTGCGCTCGCCTGTTATGACGCCTTCACCGGCGCTCACGAATCGAGGGAGCTGCGGCGGATCTTAAAGAGCGGGGAATGCTTCTCCCTGCGGCACCTCGCCGTGAGTGGGGACGATCTGCTTGCCCTCGGCCTGCGCGGCAGGGCGCTCGGCGAAATGCTGGACTTTTTGCTGGACTATGTGATGGAATACCCCGACAACAACCGGCGCGAGCTTCTTTTGGTGCTGGCCGCCGGGACGGAGGAATAAGGCATGGCTGTCAAGGAAGAATGGGAAGCGCTCAGCGCGGAATGTGCCGGCTGCCGCGCCTGCCCGCTGTGTGAGACGCGCACAAAGCTGGTCTTCGGCGTGGGAAACCCGCAGAGCGAGATCATGCTCATCGGGGAAGGCCCCGGCGAACAGGAAGACCTGCAGGGCGTCCCCTTTGTCGGTCCGGCCGGGAAGCTGCTCGATCAGATGCTGGAGATGATCGACCTCGATCGCACGAAGGTCTACATTGCCAACATGGTCAAGTGCCGCCCGCCGCGAAACCGCGATCCCCAGCCCACGGAGCAGGAGGCCTGCCGCCGCTGGCTGGATCGGCAGATCGCGCTTGTGGATCCGAAGATCATCGTCTGCCTGGGGCGCATCGCCGCCATGGGCATTATCAAGGAGGATTTTCGCATCACGAGGGAGCACGGGCAGTGGTTTGATGTCGGCGGCCGCCGCGTCATGGCGACCTATCACCCCTCCGCCCTGCTGCGGGACGTGAGCAAGCGGCCGGAGGCCTTTATGGATTTACGAGCCCTGAGAAAGGAGATCCGGGAGATCTGTACCCGGACATACTGAGTTCTTTATGGTATCCTTCAAAACCGTCACACTCGGTGACAAGCCCTGGGTGGACAAGATCGTCCGTCTGGAAAACAGCCCCTCCGCCGACTATAATTTTGGCAACATCTTTATCTGGGATCGCTACTACCGCCAGCTTATCAGCCGCTGCGGGGATCGGATGCTCACGAAGCTGCGCTACGAGGGCAAGCCCGCCTTCGTTTTCCCCATCGGGAGCGGCCCGCTGCGCCCGGCGATCGAGGCGCTGGAGGAATTTGCCGCCTACCGCGGCTACCCGCTGGTGATCCGCGGCATCACGAAGGAGCACAGGACGCAGCTTGAGGCGGAGTTTCCCGGGCATTTTGCCTTTGAGCCGGAGACGAAGAATTTCGATTACCTCTACCTTGCCGAGAAGCTCGCCAGCTATTCCGGCAAGTCCCTGCATGGGAAGAAGAACCACTGCAACCGCTTTGAGGCGGAAAACGACTGGTCGTTTGTGCCCCTGACGCGCGAGCTGATCCCCGGCTGTCTCGACATGCTGGTGGAGTGGAACGAGGAAAACCGCGACCGGCTCGACAAGAGCGTGAGCTTTGAGCATGACGCGCTGATCCGCGCCTTTGCCGCTTACGAGACGCTGAGGCTGGACGGCGGCGTCCTCTACGCGAACGGGAAGATCGTCGGCTTCTCCATGGGCGAGATGGCGAACGAGGACACTTTCGACGTGCACTTTGAAAAGGCCGAGATCGCGATGAACGGCGCCTATCCCATGGTATGCCGGGAGCTGACGAGGATGCTCATGCAAAAATATCCGAAGCTGCGCTACATCAACCGCGAGGACGACATGGGGCTTGAGAGTCTGCGCCAGTCCAAGCTCAGCTACAAGCCCGAATACCTGTTGGAGAAATACATTGCAAGAGTGCGGGAAGACAATTGAGCTTCGGGAGATCCGCCCGGAGGACAGCGGCGCGCTGATCGCCCTGTGGCGCCGGGTGTTTGAGGACCCGGAGACGCTGGCCGCGGATTTTCTGCGCCTGCTGCCGGAGATGGGCGGCGGCGTCGCCGCGATCGTTGACGGCGCGCTGGCGGGCGCGGCATATATCGTGACCGGTCTAAGCGTGGGCGATAGGCGCGCGGCGTATCTCTACGCTGTGGCGGTGCAGCCGGAATATCGCGGTCTCGGTCTGGGCAAGGCCGTGACGCAGGCCGCTGTTCAGCTCGGCCGGGAGCGCGGCGCGGACTTTGTGTGTACGCTTCCGGCCTCCGCTTCCCTCTACGGCTGGTATGAGCGCCTGATCGGCACCCGCTGCGCCCTGTACCGTCGGGAAGAGAGCCTTCCCGCGTGTGGGGGCTATCCCGTGACCGTCTTGAGCGCCGCCGACTATAGCGCGAGGCGCGAAGCGCTGCTTGCGGGCAAAGTTCATCTGACGCTCTCCGACGCCGCCGCGGAATACGAGCGCTGCAACTGCCGCTGCTTCGGCGGGGATTTCTACGCCGTGGGCGATGGAATTGCCGCCGCTTACCGGGAGGACGGGCAGCTCACCGTGCGCGAGCTTCTCTGCCCCGATCCCGCGCAGCGCCGCGCCTATGCCGCCTCCCTCGCCGCATATCTCGGCTGCGATCGCGTCAGGCTCCACAGCCCCGGCACACAGGGCGACATTCCCTATCTCGCCGCCGAACCCGGCGCGATAGTGGGAAACTGCATCTGGAACCTCGCCTTTGATTGACGCGCTTTATCATTTTACATTCCTGAAATAAAATGTCGGTTGTTTCCGTAACATCTTGCGGGTATCATAAACCTTGCAAGTGATAGTTTTTCATCTTTTTCATTTTGTCCTCAACCCATACAAGGAAACGGAGCAGGTGATCCTGCTCCGTTTTCTTGTATGGAGAGTGAATTGTTATCGTGTTCCCTTCCGGGAACGTGTTTTCATTCGTCGCGAAGCGACACCTTAACTCAATGTAACGATTCAGTCCCGTTCCGGGACTAAATAGTTAGAGGGGATGCACCCCGCTGCGCGCACTCGCGGCGGGGGAAATGTCCGCGCAGCGGGCAAAAGGGGGGAGGAGATGCCCCTCTGAACTCCCCCAAAGCCACGCAAGACTGAATAGTTACAACCCAATCACGAATCACCGAGATCAAAGCACCTTCTCGACCTCGGCCTTGACCTTCTCCATGGAGAGCGTCGGCTCCATGCGGCAGACGATGTTGCCCTCGCGGTCGATCAGGAACTTGGTGAAGTTCCACTTGATGTTGCCGTTATTCTTGTAGTCCTTGTCCATCTTCTTCACCACGCCCGAGAGCATCAGACCCATGGGGCCGTTGAAGCCGTCGAAGCTGGTGTTGGCCGTCAGGTACTGGTAGAGCGGGATGGCGTTCTCGCCGTTAACGTCAATTTTGGCAAACTGGGGGAAGGTGATGCCGAAGCGGCCGGTGCAGAAGGTATGGATCTCCTCATCGGTGCCGGGCGCCTGGTCGGCAAACTGGTTGCAGGGGAAGTCCAGGATCTCAAGCCCGTCGGCCTTATGTGCGTCGTAGATCTCCTGCAGCTCCTTGTACTGGGGCGTAAAGCCGCAGCCGGTAGCGGTGTTGACGATCAGCAGAACCTGTCCCTTGTAATTGGAGAGCGGGACTTCCACGCCCTTGCGGGTCTTCACTGTAAAATCATAAACGTTCATTTTCGTACCTCCTGTTGTTATTTTAATTGTTTACAATTTAATTATACGCAACTAACTTAAAATGTCAAGGGGGAATCGAAAATTTTTTATCCCCGGAACACGGCCTCCGCGTCGTAGAGGCCGGAGGCAAAGAGGGCGCTCACCGCGCTGCGGTAATCCGCAAGCGTCCGCGACTTGTTGATGGCCTTCTGTTCCCGCTCGGCGCCGGGGAATTTCCAGATGACGTAGTACCAGAGCTCCTTGAGCCGTGCCAGCGTGAAATGCTCCCCCAGCCCGGCGGCGAGGAATGCGGCCTCCAGCTTGCTCAAAAAGATGCGCAACTCGTCCTTTTCCAGCGCGGCGCCACCGTGGATGCGCCGAAACAGCGCCGGATCGGTCACCGCCCCGCGCCCGAGCATCATGCGCGAAAGCCCGGGAACGCTTGCCCTCAGCTTTTCGTATTCCGCAAGCCCCACCACGTTCCCGTTGTAGCTCACCGTCGCGCGGCAATTCGGAACGCTTGCGGCGAAGGCTTTGAGATCGGGCTTGCTCTTGTACATCCCCGCCCGGTCACGGGCATGGACGATCAGCTCCGAGATCGGGTATTTGTTATAGATTTTCAAAATCGCGGGAAACTCCGCCGTGCTGTTTAGCCCCATGCGGGTTTTCACCGAGACCTTCAGTTCGCAGCGGGAAAAGACCTCCGCGAGAAAGTTATCCAGGCTCTCAAGGTCAGAGAGCATGCCCGCACCCTTGTGCTTGGGAACCACCGTGGACGAGGGGCAGCCCGCGTTGAGGTTCACTTCCCCGTAGCCCATGGCTCTCAGTTCCCGGCTGACGGCCAAAAAGGCCTCCGCCGTGTTGCACAGCACCTGCGGCACAAGATCGATATCCCGGTTATTCTCGGGCAGAATGTCCCGCAGGGCGCTGCCCTTGAAGCGCCCGCTGCCGTTCGGCGCGATGAAGGGGGCATAATAGCGCGACACGCCGGGAAAGCTCTCGGCGTGCAGGTTTCGGTACAGGTAGGAGGTAACGCCCTCCATCGGCGCAAAATCCAGCTCCATGTCAGATCCGCGCCGCCATGGCGTCGTGGGCGGCAAGCTCCGCCGCGTCGTCGAGCGGGGCAAGCTCAGCGCTGCCGTACTTGCGGCGCAGCGCGGTCAGCAGGATATGGTCGCAGAGTGCGGGGTTTTTGGGCAGCAGCGGCCCGTGGCTGTAAGTGCCGAAGACGTTTTGATAACGCACGCCCTCGGTGCCGTCCTCGCCGTTGTTGCCGAAACCCGCCAGCACCTTGCCGAGCGGCTGTACACCCTTGCCCAGCCAGGTCTGGCCGCTGTGGTTTTCAAAGCCCACGACAAGGCTTCCCCCGGAGGCGGCGTCGCACCGGAACTTGTAGTTGCCGATCATGCGCTGCTTCGAGCCGAGGGTATGGAGATCGACCGCGCCGATGAAATCGCAGCGCACGCCGTCATAGGTCTCATAATAATTTCCCATCATCTGGTAGCCGCCGCAGATGGTGAGAAAGGGCATCCCGTCCGCGACGGCGGCGAGGATTTCCTTGTCCTTCCCGCGGTGCAGATCGTCGAGCAGCACCTGCTGCTCAAAGTCCTGCCCGCCGCCGATGAACACGAGGTCGAAGCCCGCGAGGCTCTCCTTTGAGCCGATGGGGAGCCGCGTCACGCTGTTTTCGATCCCGCGCCAGGAAAGGCGCTTTTGCATACAAAGGACATTTCCCCCGTCACCGTAGAGGTTTAAGACGTCGGGGTACATATGACAGATTTTCAGTTCCATACTTTCACCGTATTATTCCCAGAAATCTTCCCCGCCGCAGTGGCGGATCACGGTCTGCCGCAGCTCGAGCATAGCGGTGTAGGTCGGCATCATGTACACCGGCCGCGTCTCCTGCTCCAAGGAGCGCACAAGCGTCTCATAGTCCCGCTCCACGCGGATGAAGCTGTCGTCCACGCCCGCGTATTTGATGCGCACGCGCATATCCTCCGCCCGGTCGCCGGAGACGATCACCTGATCCAGAAAGCCCGCGAGCCTGCTCAGCCCCTCGAAGTCCGCGTCCCAGATCCAGGAGATGTCCCGCCCGTCGGCGGCGCGGTCGTTGAGGCAGATGACCAGCACGAACTTTTCCTTCACATTCTGCAGGTATTCAATGACCTGATTGCAGCCGGCGGGGTTTTTCACCAGCATCATGCGCGTTCCGCCCGCGAGTTCAAAGCGCTCCATGCGCCCGAAGCCGCACTGGAAGCTTCCGAGCGCCTCCACCGCCGCCTTCGTGCCCAGTCCCATCTCCGTCACCGCGGCAAGCGCCCCGGCGGCGTTATAGATGTTGTACATGGCGGGCAGGTTCACGGTGACAAGCAGCTTATCGTCCTTGACCTTCATCACGATGTCGCTGCCGTCGGGGCGCTGCTCCACCACATCGGTCACGGCGTAATCGGCCTTGTGCCGCCGGTAGCCGCACTTGGGGCAGCGGAAGCCGCCGAGGTGTCCGTAGGTGATGTAGTCGTATTCGTACTCGGTTTTGCAGCGGATGCAGTGCGTCGCGTCGGAGAGGGCGGGCTTTTCGCGGGAAGGCGCGGCGCCCTGCTCAATGCCGAACCAGCGCACGGGATTTGTGAGGTCATCCGCCAGCGAGGCCGTGAGGGAACAGTCGGCGTTTAAGCACAGGACGGCCTCGGGCGCGCCCTTGAGGGCTTCGCGGATGTTCTCCAACGTGTGCGTCACCTCGCCGTAGCGGTCGAGCTGATCACGAAACAGGTTCGTCACCACCACCACACGGGGCTTGAGGCGGGAGAAGACCTTACGCGCCGCCGCCTCGTCACACTCGATGACGGCGTATTCCTTCTTCACCTTGCCGAAGAGCGTGCTGTTCATCACAAACTCGGTGGTGATGCCGTCGATGAGGTTTGCGCCGCTGCGGTTCGAGAGATAGGAAAGCCCCTGCTGCCGGAAGGCCTCCTCGATCATGCGGGCGCTGGTGGTCTTGCCGTTGGTGCCGGTGATGGCCACGGTTTTGACCTGCGAGGCCAGCAGATCGAGCAGATCGGGGCAGAGCTTCAGCGCAAAGCGCCCCGGCATCGCCGTCCCGCCCCGGTGCAGCACGCGGGACACAAAGCGCAGCAGCTTACAGAGCAGGATCGCAAAAAAAGCACGGATCGTCATAAATAGACTCCTGAAATCACCAGATAATTGTTGTCACTAAAGTTATATTATAACAGCAGACGCTTATTCATGCAAGCAGTTGCCCGCAAAGAATGTTAGCGCTGTGAAAAAAACTTTGCCGGGGACGGTGTCCCCGGCAGAGCGGATCCTCTACGTTTTCTCACTTTGCAAAGGTCTTTGCAAGCTGAAAGCCGCCGATCCCGTTTTCACCCCGAAGCAGGATGCAGGAATTGTTGTTGTAGCTGTCCAGCTCGCGCAGGCGCTTGCGAAGGGAGTGTTTCGGCATATCGAGGGTGTGGTCTTTCCACATCGTCAGCACATAGGGAAACTGCGTTTTCCCTTCCGCCTTCAGCCTGGCAAAAAACTGCTCCTCGGCGTTCTCGTCGAACAGCATGTCATAGTCAAATACCGGATACGGTATGATTTCGCAGGTGGTCGTTACCAGTATCGTAACCATCATCGCCCCGGGATGAAGCGTAAAGGCTTTGACAGCCTCATCAATAAGGTAACTGCGGAATCTGCGCACTTCTTCCATGTCCATTGTCAAATCTCCTCTCTCTTCGTTTTGGCGAATCTTATATTCATTATAACAAAAAGCGTCTTGATTTCTAACATTTTACAGTTTTCACATTTCAGAAAAGAGGCATCCATCCGGATGCCCCTTTTCTGGTGCGGGCGGCGGGACTCGAACCCGCACACCGTGTGGCAACGGAACCTAAATCCGTCGAGTCTACCAATTCCACCACGCCCGCGTATATACAGTAAGCGAAAATACTATTTTCGTTTACGATAAAATGAAACCCACCGCCTAAGCGGTGGGTTTGAATGGAGCGGGCAACGAGGCTCGAACTCGCTACCTCCACCTTGGCAAGGTGGCGCTCTACCGGATGAGCTATGCCCGCATCAGCAGATAGGATTATACCACAATCTGCTGTGTTGTCAAGGGAAAATTTCAAAAATCGGTGGAATTTTCGTTGCCGTCCTGTTCCACGGCCGCGTCCGGCGCGTTTTCCTCTTCGTCCTGCGGCTCCGGCGCGTCCTCTTCGATGAGTCCGTCCATCACCGCGAGGGCATGCCAGCTCAAATCCCCGGTGCAGGCCGGATACGCCGACACATCCCAGCGGCAGCTTTCCCACATGCGTTCATCGCGCAGCAGAAAGCCGTTTTCATAGTCCCCTGCGGCGCACACCGTGGGGTCCACATGGTAGTGGCTCCCATCCACCGAGACGATGTTCCAGCAGCTATCCTCCCAGTTTCGCTGCCCGTAGACCATGCCGACGGAAACGCCCAGCATGGCGCACAAGTGAACATAGGCGAAGGCCATCCCCTCGTCATCCGCCCGACCGTCGATCAGCGCGGAATAGAGGTCATTGTTCCCCTGGGGATCGTAAACGCAGTGCGCCGCCAGATATTCCGCCGCGGCGAGCGCCCGGTGCGCCTCGTCGAGCGTCGACGTCTCCGTCTCCGCAAAGGGCTCAAGCGCCGCCAGCACCTCCAACCGCCGCTGCCGTTCATCGTCGTCCATGCCGTAGTCCAGGTCGATCTCGTAGAGGCGTTGCATCCCGCTGCCGCTGAGCATCATCACGCCGGCCGCCGGCTCTCTCGGCGCAAGGGAGGGGTCTTCGCGGTACACGGCGGACACCAGCTCCTCCATGCCCTCGGCGGAGTAGGTGCCGCGGTCGATGAGCACGGTGCACTTTCTCTCCCCCGCCGCGATCATCTCCCGCAGCAGATCACCGATCCCGCTGGAATAGGGGCGGCGCAGCACCTCCGTCGGGGCACAGACGGCCTCGCTGTAACGGACGCTGAAGTGCGCCTCCATATAGTTTACGATCTTGCTCAGATCGTAGGAGATATTCTCCACACAGTAAGCGCAGAGCGCGTCCTGCGTGCGCACCTGCCAGCAGGCGCTGGCAATGTCCTCGCTGATTTCCCCCGCGTAATCCGCGTCAAAGACGATGCTGCGCTCCGTTTCTCCGGCGGAAACCGTCTCCAGCAGCACGTCACACAGTTCGGAGAGACTTGTAACGGTGATGCGCTCTTCCGCGCTGGAGGGCGCCTCCGCCGGGGTGTA